>JBMOHZ010000046.1:0-11291 GCA_049317585.1 Paludibacter sp. | reverse complement strand
GACATTAACATCACGCAATACGATAGAAATCATGCGACGTTGAATGTAACCTGAGCGAAAAACTTGCCCGCGAACAACTTGCTCTTCGGTAGATTTACCTAAACCAGTGATGTCCCAATACGAAAACCAATCGATATCAACATCAAAAAGCGCTTCTTTTACGTCTTCGAATTTTGATTTGCGAATTACTGCTTCAATTTTCTTCATTTAGTAAGAAATTAAAATAATTATGTGTTTTATTGTTTCTGAAAACTGTAAGTACCTTTCAATAAATATATATTTAAGCTAGTAATTATATAAAAATGATACTATCTTGTTTTCGGGGTGCAAAAATACATTATTATTTTTAAAAATCAAACATATTGATACAAATATATTTGGTATTGGATTATAATGATAACAATAGGTGCATAGTAGTAACACTATATTAGAATTATGTGTAAAAATAAAGCAGACCAATTCTCACGAATTAGTCTGCTTTGAAACAATAAAACTAAAAAACACACGATAAATAATCTACATTGACAGTGTCAGATCAGTGTAGACTTTGTGCTACAAAATACTGATTAGTCAAAATTTGTATAAGCTGTTTCACCGTGTTGAGTTTCGTCAAGACCAACGGCTTCTTCTTTATCACTTACACGTACACCAACTAATTTATCTGTAATTTTAAATAATATAAATGTTCCTATACCTGAATAGATTAATGTAGAAACAATAGCAATTGCTTGAATGCCTAACTGACCCATATTTCCATAAGCAGCACCACTATAAGCTGATTGAATAGCTGGAGTTGCTAAAACACCTGTAAGGATTGCTCCAATTATACCACCAATACCGTGTACTCCAAAAGCATCCAACGAGTCGTCGTAACCCAATTTTGGTTTTACAATTGCAACCATAAAGAAACATATTAAAGCAACTGCAAGTCCAATAATTAATGCTCCACCTACGCCTACAAAACCAGCAGCAGGAGTAATGGCAACTAAACCAGCTACAGCACCTGTACTAATACCTACTACAGTAGCACGCTTGTCGATAATCCATTCCAAAGCAGCCCAAGTAAGTGCAGCAGCAGCAGCAGCAATATGTGTAACCATCAATGCGTTAGCAGCAAGACCATCAGAAGCTAAACCACTACCAGCATTAAAACCAAACCAACCTACCCAAAGCATACCAGCACCAATTACTACATATGTAATGTTATGAGGTGGAATTGCATGGTTTTTATAATCGCGACGTTTTCCTAGCATAAGAGCTGTAACAATAGCAGCAATACCTGCGTTAATATGTACTACAGTACCACCCGCAAAGTCAAGTGCTCCCATTTTGAATAACCATCCGTCGCCCGACCATACCCAGTGTGCAATAGGGTTGTAGATAAAAATTGACCAAAGTACAGAAAATAGAAGGAATCCCTTGAATTTAATACGTTCGGCAAAAGCACCAATAATAAGAGCTGGTGTAATAACAGCAAACATACATTGGAACATAATAAACAAAATGTGAGGAATTGTTCCTGTTGTTCCACCATCGGCTGTTGCTTGTGAGTGAGAAATAAAGTAAGGACTTAAATCACTTGCATTAATACCATTTAAAAATGCCCAATCAAATCCACCAAAGTATGGTTTTAACCATTCAATTGAACTCGATCCAAATGCATTACTATATCCAAATACTACCCATTCGATGCTGATAACAGCCACCAAAATAAATACTTGCATAAATACACTCAATACGTTTTTACGACGAACTAATCCACCATAAAATAATGATAATCCTGGAATTGACATAAACAATACCAATGCAACAGCTACAATCATCCATGCTGTATCACCAGCATCAATTGTTGGTACTATAGGCGTTGCTGTTTGAGCCATAAGTGTGCTTCCTAAACCTGCGACTAGTGCGCAAAGTAATACTATATATTTTTTCATTTTTTCTAATTTAATAATTTAATATCATTATAAACTTTATAATTTTACTATTCTTTGTTATAAAGTGCTTCTGGACCCGATTCACCATTGCGTATACGATAAGTTTCGGTAATGTCATAAACAAATACTTTACCATCGCCTAATTCACCTGTTTTTGCTGAGCTAATAATAGCAGCTACTGTTTTTTCCAAATTTATATCACGTACCACAATAGAGATCATGCGGCGTTGGATATAACCTGATTTAAAAACTTGACCACGAACTACTTGTTCTTCTGTCGATTTTCCTAGACCGGTAATGTCCCAATACGAGAACCAATCAATGTCTGCATCCATCAAAGCTTGTTTTACATCTTCAAACTTAGATTTACGGATAATTGCTTCAATTTTTTTCATTTTTTGTATTTTTTAAAATTGTTGTTTTTTTACATTATAAAGTAATCCCAGCTACAAAATAAGCACCTTTAGCATAAGGATTTACACCAAATACACCATATACAGGTAAGCTGAATTTATCGGTAATTTCAATTGATTTACTCACTTTGATACCAGCATTGATAAGTCCAAAACCTGTAGTTCCATATACTGCTACACTTTCGCCTAAAGCAGCTCCTGTAAATATTTTTGCATTTGCCGATAATGGATAGCTTAACTCTACATAAGTTGAAAATGCGCGTTTTCCATCTGCTTTTAAATCATTTGCACCTGCAAAAAATGTATTAACTGATCCACTTAAAGGAAATGACTCTCCACCTGTGTAAGCTAAAGTTGCTTCAAATAAATGATCAGAACCTGTACCGTAGTTAAAATAACTGTTTCCTGCTGTAAAGCCCCAGTTGTAATCTGTAACTGTAAGAGCTAAAGAGCTACTAATAGCATAAGTAGCATATAAATCTACTTCTTTTACGTTTCCAACTAAGCTACTTGAAGCCCATGAACCAACGGTGAATTTACCAGCTGTAAACGATACAAAAGGCTGAACATTTGGAACACCTTTAGTTGCTTCCTGTGGAACACCACGCCATACATACGAACTTACAACATCGGCACCTACCGAAAATTGTGCTTTAACACTACTTGTTGTTGCTACTAATGCAACCATTGCTACTGCGAAAATTTTTACTGCTTTCATAATTTTGAAATTTTTAATTGTGAATTTAATTGAACTAATACTTAATCGTTTGTTTTGTTTTATTTATTATCAAAAAGATATTTATAATTTGTATTTACTGTCATTATGATTTAAATACGTTGCAAAGATAAACGTTTTGATATATATGAGCCAAATAATTGTACAATTTAATAGCAAATTATTTTGTCAAATGTCAATATGATTAATATATTTGTTATTTGATTACAATATGTAACTAAAATAATAGTAATAATAGAAATATATAACTGAATAGTTTTTAATTCCTACCTAAATGTAATTGTTTATTTCAGATTTTTGATATAAAAAAGCCCCAATAATTTGATTTTACTCAAATTATTGGGGCTTTTTTGGTACTAAATGTTTTATTTCAGCTTAAATGCCTGCTATTTCCTTTATCTGAAGTATGATTTTATTTGCAAAACCTGCCGCTTCATCCATGGTGGCCGCTTCGGAATAAATACGTATAATAGGTTCGGTATTTGATTTACGCAAATGTACCCAGCCAGTTGGGAAATCAATTTTTACACCATCTATGTCATTTACATCGTATTGTTGGTGTTTTTCCTTTATTACTTTCAAAATATTATCTACATCAATGGCTGGTGTAAGTTCAATTTTGTTTTTCGATATATAGTATTCAGGATACGTTTTACGCAATTCTGATACTTTTAGTTTCGATTTGGCCATTAGGGTCAAAAATAAGGCAATACCTACCAAGGCATCACGTCCATAATGACTCGCAGGATATATAATACCACCATTGCCTTCGCCGCCAATAATCGCATTGGTTGTTTTCATGGCTGTTACCACATTTACTTCGCCAACGGCTGCTGCAGTGTATTCGCAATTATGTTTGCGGGTTACATCGCGCAAGGCTCGCGTTGAGCTCAGGTTCGACACGGTATTTCCGGGTGTATGTTGCAACACATAGTCTGCAATCGACACCAAGGTGTATTCTTCGCCAAACATCGATCCGTCTTCGCTGATAATGGCCAAACGGTCTACATCGGGGTCAACCACAAAACCTACATCAGCTTTTCCTTGTTTCATGACATCGGCTATTGCAGTTAAATGCTCTGGTAGCGGTTCCGGATTGTGTGGGAATTGTCCGTTTGGTTCGCAGTAAAGTTTTTCAATCTTGGTAACACCTAGTGCATTCAACAATTCGGGTAAAACAATACCTCCAACCGAGTTTACACAATCAATAGCTACCGAAAAATCAGCAGCAATAATGGCTTCTACATCCACTAAATCAAGCGAAAGTACACTCTGAATATGTTTTTCGTTATAGCTTTCGTCAACTGTAAGTTTACCAAGTTCATCTATATCGGCAAATACGAACGACTCTTCAGCAGCAATTTTCAAAACGTTTTCGCCTGCTTTGGCGTCTAAAAACTCACCTCTTTCGTTGAGCAGCTTCAATGCATTCCATTGTTTGGGGTTGTGACTGGCAGTAAGTATAATACCACCAGCTGCTTTTTCCATAGTCACAGCCAATTCGGTAGTGGGAGTGGTGGCAAGTCCAATGTTGACCACATCGAAGCCCATGCCAAGTAAAGTGCCTATTACTAATTGATTGACCATTTCACCCGAAATGCGTGCATCACGACCAACAACAATTTTTTTTGAGTCGGTAGTTTTGTTTGCTTTAATATTGGTGGCATAAGCAGCTGTGAAACGTGCAATATCCACAGGGTTTAATCCATCGCCAACAGGTCCACCAATCGTACCACGAATGCCGGAAATTGATTTGATTAATGTCATATTTACTTTCTTATTTTGATGCTAATATCGTAGCCATAAGGAGTTACAGAAGATTCATCGGAACTGAAACCTAATTTGGAAGGAAGAATAACTTTGGCTTCAGAATTATTGTATTTCATATACGATACAGCCTCGTGCCAGCCTTTACAGCTTTGCGTTTGTGTTTGATCGTAATAGTTAAATGTGACAGGAAAAGCATTATCTACAGTATTTTGATATGACATGGTGTCGGCTTTTGTGTCCAAGGTATATTGCAAATACCTAAATACGATTAAATCGTTTATTTCCAATGAGTCTGGCGAAAGAAAGTCGCCTTTTTCAGTTATTCGTATATATAGCCCTGACGATTTAGTTTTGTAATATACATTAGCAGGCCATGGATTTGAAGTAGGCAATTGATCAACTACTATAATTTTATTTCGTTTAATAAAATCAGCAATCAGTGCTTTTTCGGCATTTAATTGGTCGCCATACGTTATGTCGTTGTTGCATGACGAAAGCACAATAGCTGTTGTAAATACAAATAAAATAGTTTTGATGAATAGCTTCATGATATATGAAATGGTTTATCTTTAAATGTAAAAAGAATGAATTTTAAAAAATAGTGTTTTCAACTTGCAAATATCCGATTATTCTTTCAAATCAAAAAGTTAAGAATGATAAATAACTGAATTAAGGCTATAATAATGAATAATTAGCATGTTATTTAAGTATTTCTAATTTTACCACTACTGTTGTATATGGCGGAACATTTTCATTGCCTTTCATACCATATCCCAAATACCAGGGCAATACCAGCACTGCCGAATTGTGGTTGGTCATTAATAATAAAGCCTCTTCAATACCATTTACTACCTGCTTTTTGCCTATTACTATTATTTCGGTTTTTTTGTCCAATAGCTTGTCAGAGAGTGAATATACGCTGTATCGAATTTTACAATTAGTTCCGTTGTTTAGTTTATTAGTTTGCGTTGTTTTTTCTGAATAAATCCATAACCCTGAACTAGTTTTTTTGAATTTTTCAGTTCTTGTCGAAATATAATTGGCTATAATACTATCTTCACCTTCAATCAACCGTTGATTAGCAGTTTGAATAGCTATACCAATGCTATCGGATGCAATGGATTTATTGGCAGGCAATTGCGGTGCACGATTAGTACACGAAATTGCTAAACCAATAAAAATAATGAATTGTATTTTCTTCAAACTTTACAAACTTTATGAACTTTACAAACCTTACAAACTTTATAAACTATCTGATATTCGCAATACTAATAATATCCGAAAATACACCAGCAGCTGTAACACTTGCACCTGCACCATAACCTTTTATCATCATCGGAAATTCATTGTATCGTTCAGTAGTAATGAGGATTATGTTATTGCTTCCTTGCAAATCGTAGAATGGGTGCAAACTGTCCACTTCTTGCAAACCAACATTGCATTTACCCATTTCCATAGTAGCTACAAAACGCCAGCGTTTGCCTACTTCGGCCAATTTGGCACGCTTTTGTTCAAATTCTGCATCTAGTTCCGAAATGTTATTCCAAAAATCGTCCAGCGTTCCTTCAAAGTATTTATCCGGTATAAATAGGTTTTTTACCACATCTTCTTGTTCTACTTTGTAACCTGCTTCGCGAGCCAAAATTACCAGTTTGCGAATTACATCCTTACCACTCAGGTCAATACGTGGATCTGGTTCGGCAAATCGGGCTTCTTTGGCCATTAAAATGGCTTTGCTCAAAGGAATTTCGGAGCTTATAGTATTGAAAATAAAATTCAATGTGCCCGATAGTACTGCTTGTAGTTTCTGTATTTCGTCGCCACTATTCATCAAGCTATTCATGGTGTTGATAATGGGCAAGCCAGCTCCTACATTGGTTTCAAACAAATATTTTACACCACGTTTTCGAGCTGTTTCTTTCAGCGCTACGTAATTTTCGTATTCGGACGATGCCGCCACTTTATTAGCTGCTACTACCGAAATATTATTATTGATAAGTGTTTGATACAATGCTGCTATATCCTCACTTGCAGTACAATCTACAAATACCGAATTGAAAATATTCATATTCAAAATCTCATTGCATATATTTTCAGGCGATACAGGCATTCCTTCTTTTTCTAATAACTCATTGTAGTTGGTTAAATCTATTCCCGAACGGTTAAAAAGCATTTTATCGATTGTTGCAATTCCAACAACCTTAATTTTCAAACTGTTTTGAGTCAATAATTTAGGTTGTTGTTGTTTTATTTGTTCCAACAAGCTTCCACCAACAGTTCCTGTACCCACCAAAAAGATATTCAATACCTGATAATCGGATAGGAAAAACGAATCGTGAATCACATTTAACGCTTTACGCAGCGATTTACGGTCGGTTACAAACGAGATATTGGTTTCAGAAGCACCTTGTGCACATGCCACCACATTTATCCCATTACGACCAAGTGTGCCAAATAATTTTCCTGCAATGCCAGGCGTACGCTTCATATTATCGCCCACAATGGCTACTGTAGCCAAATCGTTTTCAGCCAAAATAGTGTCAATCTCTCCCTGAGCTATTTCAACTTCGAACTCTTCTTGCAAAACCCGAACAGCCAATTCGCTATCGGCATTACGCACACCTATCGATGTCGTATTTTCGGACGATGCTTGTGAGACAAAGAAAACACTTATACCGTTTTTAGCTAAAACTTTGAAAATTCGATGATTAACACCAATAACACCTACCATACCCAAACCTTGAATGGTAACGAGCGAAGTATCGTTGATAGATGAAATACCTTTAATGGCTTTCGATTTTTCTTCGGTTTTTTGTTGACTAATAAACGTACCCTTTGCTGTAGGATTAAATGTGTTTTTTATGACTACAGGAATATTTTTATGAAAAACAGGGAAAATAGTTGGCGGATAAATTACTTTTGCACCAAAATTACAAAGCTCCATAGCTTCGCTAAAGCTAAGTTTTTCAATTACATACGAGTTTGAAATAACGCGAGGGTCGGCAGTCATAAAACCATCCACATCAGTCCATATTTCTAAAATTGAAGCATTAAGAGCCGCTGCAAGTATGGCTGCTGTATAATCGGATCCACCTCGTCCGAGGTTGGTTATAAAATTTGTTTTACTATCGGTCGAAATAAAACCTCCACACACTACAATATCTTTTGTTTCGGCAAAAGTAGATATGATTAACGAATTTGTATTATCAAAATCAACAATATGTTTGTCAAATTGATTGATGGTTTTAATAAAAGTTTTCGAGTCGTAATGAACCGCATTGTGAATTGCTCCGGCAATTATAAGCGACGAAATAGATTCGCCATAATTAACTAAGGTGTCAATTATCTTAGTAGAAGTATCTTTAATAAGGAATATACCACGAAGTATATTAGAAAGGTCATTGAATAGTATGTTTACCTTGGCTTGCACCTGTGGTTTTAAACTGTCAGGTACCAAAGCTTCAATCACCTCATTGTGGCGAACAAGCATTAATTGGTATTCGGCCATGTACGATTCGTCGCCGTTAGCTGCTAGTCCTGATAGTTTGTAGAGTTGATCCGTGACACCAGAAAATGCTGAAACAACAACAATTACTGGTTCACTTTGCTCTTCTACAATTTTTTTGACACTCATGATGCCATTGACAGAACCTACGGATGTTCCACCAAACTTTAATACTTTCATTTTAATTTGTTTTTATTAAGTTAGTTGTAAAGTAAAAATGAATTTTTAGTTGTTTTTTGTAAACTTACAAACGTTTTGTACAACAAAAAAAACTTGATTTTCTTACTTCTATTTTTCAGACTGCAATATTAGCACTTTTTTAGCAATAATGTGGAGTTAAAAAGGGGTTTTTTAAATAAAGAGTTGCAACTTTACGAAAATTAAACTACTTTTGCAGCGCTTTTGAGAAAATATACTCTTTTTTTTGAAAGCAAAATTAATTGCTGGTTCTGTAGCTCAGCTGGATAGAGCAACGCCCTTCTAAGGCGTGGGTCATGGGTTCGAATCCCGTCAGAATCACATGATTTAAAAAACTCAACAAATGCTTGGCAAATGTTGAGTTTTTTTATTTATGTCATTGTTCTTCTTATAATGCAAAAAGCTTTTCCAAAATGGAAAAGCTTTGCTAGTTCAATGAGAGATCAAAATTATTTTTTTGATGCTTCTACAGAAACTTTTCTGAATTCTTTAAGTAATTTTTCAAGTTCTAATGAACTCTTGCGTGCACGTGTACCTGCAGCTTTATTACCTTTTTCAACTTGCAAACTTGCATCTGTAGCAAAAGCTTCAAATCCAGCTTTAATTTTGTTTACTAATACTTCCATTGTTAAATAATTTTTTTGTGTTTTTAATAGGCTGTATATTACAGTCGGGATAATTCGGTACAAATATAATCAAATGATAAGAACTACAAAAAAAAATAATACAAAACTTTAAAAAAAATGCAATATTTCTTCTATTTTTTCAAAAATGACAACAAAACAGTCTCAAAAACCTCTTAATTACTTTATTTTTTAAAAAATAGTGTCCCTAACTGATAGAAACTTTTAGTTTAATAATTAGCAACTACCCTTCTTATACCTTCCTCAATACTTACTGATGGCTTCCAACCTAATCCATTTAATTTGGATACATCAAGTAATTTTCGTGGTGTTCCATCAGGTTTTGTGGTATCCCAACTTATTTCGCCCGTGTAACCCACTGTTTGACGTACAATTTCCGATAATGATTTTATGGTTAAGTCTACTCCACATCCGGCATTTACATGCGATGGCAATTCATCTGGTGCGTCATAATTCAATAAGAGGTAAACACTTGAATCGGCCATATCATCAACATGCAAAAATTCACGCATTGGTGAACCTGTTCCCCATAATGTTATGGATACTTTGTTGTTTTCGCTGGTTATGCCGTATTTTTTCAAAACATCCATTATTACACTTAAACTATACGAACCGTCAACTCCTTCGATAGGTCGTTTGTTTAAATCAGCACGTAAACCTTCAATATCATTGTTTATCAAACATTTACCCAAAACCATTTTGCGGATTAATGCTGGTAAAACATGCGATTTTTCCAAATCGTAATTATCATTTTGTCCGTACAAATTGGTTGGCATAATGGATATGAAATTACAACCATACTGCGAATGGTATGCTTCACACATTTTTATACCTGCTATTTTGGCTATTGCATATGGTTCGTTAGTCGATTCGAGTATGCCGGTAAGTAATGCATCTTCGCGCATGGGTTGTTCTGCATTACGAGGATATATACACGAAGATCCCAAAAACAATAATTTTTTTACGCCATGTACATAACTTTGATGAATTACATGATTTTGAATCATCAAATTCTCGTATATAAACTGAGCACGATATATGTTATTGGCAACTATTCCACCAACTTTTGCGGCTGCAAGAACTACATATTCGGGTTTTTCTTTTTCGAAAAAATTAGCAACTGCAACTCCATCTAATAAATCTAATTCGTCTAAATTTCGGGTTACAAAATTGCTAAAACCCTTTGCTATAAGGTTTCGCATTATAGCAGAGCCAACCATTCCTAAATGGCCGGCTATATAAATTTTTGAATTTTTATTCATATTTTATACTGCTATTATTCAAAATAATTTAAAATACGGAATCCACCTTCTTTTAAATACGTTTCTTTTTTCATAAGTTTTACATCCGAAGCCATCATGTCTTTAACCAAAGCAGGTAAATCATATTCCGGAGTCCAATTAAGCACTGTACGCGATTTTGTAGCATCACCAATTAATAATTCAACTTCTGTAGGACGGAAATAGGCGGCATCAACTTCAATAATTGGAATTGAAATTTTCTTTATACTATCCAAAAACTCGGCACCTACACATTTAGTAAATACATCTTCATTTATTGAATCAATATAACCTTTTTCGTCAACTCCTTGACCTTTGAATACAATATTAATACCTATTTCGTTGAATGACATGCGCACAAATTCACGCACTTGGGTAGTAATACCAGTTGCAATTACGTAATCCGAAGGTTCATCTTGTTGAAGTATTAAATACATAGCCCGCACATAATCTTTCGCATGACCCCAATCGCGTTCCGACGATAAATTTCCTAAGAATAGTTTTTCTTGCATTCCCATGGCAATACGAGCTGCCGCACGTGTAATTTTACGAGTCACAAATGTTTCGCCACGTAAAGGAGATTCGTGATTAAATAAAATACAATTGCTTGCATGCATTTTATATGCTTCGCGGTAATTTACGGTTATCCAGTAAGCATACATTTTGGCCACTGCATAAGGTGAGCGTGGGTAAAATGGTGTAGATTCCTTTTGTGGAATTTCTTGCACCAAACCATAAAGTTCGGATGTAGAAGCTTGGTAAATACGTGTTTTTTGTGTTAAACCAAGTAGTCGAACTGCTTCGAGTA
>JBMOHZ010000045.1:0-11305 GCA_049317585.1 Paludibacter sp. | reverse complement strand
CAACAGGAAGCAAAACAGTCATTTTAATAAAATAATGTTAAATTTTAGCGTTCAACTTGTTAATGTTAAGATTTTAGATTTATATTTGCAGCCAGAATGAAACGAACAACAATATACATTTTGATCATTTCGATGATTGTAACCTTTGTAGCATTGATAATTCTACAAATTCGATACATTAGTATAAATGCCGAAATGATTGAAAATCAGTTTAACGAGAGCGTTGAACGTAGTATGTTTCAAACAGCAATATTAGTTGAAGAAAATGAAGCATTACAATACCTTGGTGAAGTATTAGAAGGAAGTGATTATAGGGACAAAAAAAACATTCTATTAAATCAATCGCAAAATGACTTAGGAAAAACCATTGATAGTGTATCAAAAAATCTGGAATTAGATAAAAATAAACCTTTTATCCGCCTTAGCACAAGACATGGCAATGCTACCATTGAAGAAACATCTCGCTATTTGCAAGAAAAATTCAGACATAGCTTTTCGCGCTCAAAAACAATATTGGATCAAGCAGTATTTAGGTGGCTAAAAGAATCCGAGAATAAAGATTTTAGCCAACGAGTTAATTTTGAAGAACTTGACAATATTCTAGAAAATGTATTGCAAAACAATGGAGTAGAATTACCGTTTTATTATTCGGTAGTAGATAAGCAAGGAAACGTTATTTATAAATGTACAAAAGAGATTCATAAAAACGAAAACAACAACAATGTTTACTCACAAAAATTATTTCCTTCGGAAGATTCGAATAGAGCAGCATTTTTGCAAGTAACATTTCCGACAAAGCAAAATTTTATAATAAAATCGTTAAATCTATTGCTACCGTCTGTTTTAATGCTTATTGTAATTTTATTCATATTTGCGTATGCTATTATTATCATTTTCAAGCAAAAACAACTGAACAATATTAAAAACGATTTTGTTAATAATATGACTCATGAGTTAAAAACTCCAATTTCGAGCATATCATTAGCATCGCAAATGTTACAAGACCCAAGCGTGGGTAAAACACCTCAAACATTAAGTCATATATCAAAAGTAATCAGAGATGAAACTAAGAGACTGAGCTTTATGGTTGAAAAAGTGTTACAAATGGCTGTATTTGAGAAAGATACTTCGATATTGAAAGTGAGAGAAATGCAAATAAATTTGTTAATAAAAGAAATCACAACAAATTTCTCGCTAAAAGTATCGAACAAAGGAGGTCAAATAACTTCCAAATTAAATGCAACAAATGATTTGGCTTTAATTGATGAGGTACATTTTACTAACGTAATTTTCAATTTAATGGACAATGCGCTGAAATACAGCGACAAAGATTTACTATTAACATTAGAAACTCGAAACGAAAAAGACAATATATTAATTTCAATTGAAGATAACGGCATCGGAATTCACAAAGACGATTTAAAACGTGTTTTTGAAAAATTCTACAGGGTTTCTACCGGAAACCTCCACAATGTAAAGGGATTTGGACTTGGTTTGGCTTATGTAAAGAAAATTGTAACCGAACACAAAGGGTCTATTAAAGTTGAAAGCGAGTTAAACATAGGAACAAAATTTACAATTACAATACCAACATTAAAAAACTACGAGTTATGACAGAAGAAAAAGTTAAAATTTTATTGTGCGAAGATGACGAAAATCTTGGCATGTTATTAAGAGAATATTTGCAAACAAAAGGCTACGATGCTGATTTGCAACCTGATGGAGAAGCTGGTTATAAAGCTTTTACACGTAACAAATATGACATGTGCGTTTTTGACGTAATGATGCCTAAGAAAGATGGTTTTCAGTTAGCGGCTGATATTCGCTCGGTAAATTCCGAAGTGCCTATCATTTTCCTTACTGCTAAATCGATGAAAGAAGATATTTTACAAGGTTTTAAATTGGGTGCCGACGATTATTTATCGAAACCATTCAGCATGGAAGAATTATTGTATCGTATCGAATCAATACTTCGCCGCGTACGTGGTAAAAAAGTGAAAGAAGCAGTTATTTACAGCATTGGTAAATTTACTTTCGATGCACAAAAACAAACATTAAGCATTGATGGTGATTCAAAAAAATTGACTACCAAAGAATCGGAATTACTTAATTTGCTTGCTGCTAACGCTAATAGCATACTTGAACGTAATTTTGCTCTAAAAACAATTTGGGTTGACGATAACTATTTCAATGCCCGTAGCATGGATGTTTATATCACCAAATTGCGCAAATTATTGAAAGACGACGAAAATGTAGCAATTATCAATATTCATGGTAAAGGCTACAAACTGATTACACCTCAAGTTAGAGAAGATTAATTTATTAATCTCATAATCAAAACTATAAGGCTGATTCCAAAATGCGAATCAGCCTTATGTATTTAAAAAATGAACCTCATTAAATTGTAAAATATGATTTTAGGTGAATATAAAAATTCGAGATTTTTCTACAAGATACTCCAACTGATTGCTGCCACTTTTTTTGCAATAATTTGCATGACTGTACTTACCACATTACTCACTGACAGCGATTTACAAAACACAAACTCAGTAAAACAAATGCAACTAATACAATCATTGTTTTTGTTTGTTCTTGTTCCTTTTTTAATGGCGTATTTATGGAGCGAAAGCCCATTACACTACCTGCAACTTAAAACTAAAACTAAATTTTCGAATTACATATTAGTTGCAATTACAATGATTGTAGCCATCCCGTTTATCAATTTACTGACCGGATTGAACAAACAACTTTCGCTTCCCGATGCTTTATCACCACTTGAAAATTGGATGAAAGCTACTGAAATACAACTTGAAACAATAACATTACGGATTTTGAATGTTCATACTATACAAGATTTAATAGTGAACTTAATGCTGGTTGCTGTACTTGCTGGTTTAGGTGAAGAGCTCTTTTTCAGAGGAATAATTCAAAAAATTCTTGGAGAAAAGCGAAATGCCTTTATTGCAATTTGGGTCGCTGCTTTCATATTTAGCACTATTCATTTACAGTTTTACGGCTTTTTTCCACGATTACTTTTAGGTGCGTTTTTTGGATACTTATTGGTATGGAGTAACAATTTATGGTTACCTATTCTGGCTCATACTTTGAATAATGCAATAGGTGTTGTATTTTATTACCTCAGTTTTAATGGTGTGAAAGTGCCAAATATAGACACAATAGGCACGGGCGACACTATTTACTTAGGTGTAATAAGTGCTATTCTCACTGTGTTTTGTATAGTGAAATTACAACGAGATTTAAGAACAAATAACAACATAGTCATTTCTTAATTTTTTCTTCCCACAACACCCACATTCCGAACAAAATGGCATAGAATAAATATTTAAAAAAATACTCGTGAAGTAGTTCAAACTGTGCTGGAAAAGATTCGACAAGTGCAGTAATTGCCGAAATACGCATTATATTAATTACGTAGACAAGCAGTAGACCGAGCGGAATAAACCATACTTTTTGTTTTACATTTCCGGAATAAAATCCTATTAAACAAACAAATATGTATGCTTGTTTTAATCCTGTACACGACCAAACAATACGTACAGCAACACCATTTGTATGTCGCAGCACATTAGAATCTAAAAGTTGAACTTCTGACCCAAATAGTTGTAACAATTTAGCAGTAGTTGTAGCCACATGAGTAGCCATAAAATTAAATGGAGCTGACAAATTTAGTCCAAAGAAAGTTACTATGGTATCTGTTTCGTCGCCTCGAACGGTAAATTTCCAAAAAAAATGTGCACAAACCAATACTACCATGAAGTAAATAACTCCACTGTAAGGTCGCAATTTTTGAGGTAATTTTTCTTCAAACATATTAATCTAAACTCCCACTCTTGAATAAGGTGCTTTATCAAGTTCACAAAAATCATTCTTCAAAAACTTAAAATAACCAGTTATGGCAATCATTGCCGCATTATCGGTAGTGTATGCTATTGGTGGAATAAATACATCCCAACGATACTTTTTTTGATGATCATAAAAAGCTTGACGCAATGCAGAATTAGCTGACACACCGCCCGCAACGGCTACTTGATTGATATTTAAATCGGTGGCAGCTTTTCTAAGTTTAGCCATAAGTATTTCAACCACCGTATTCTGAATTGAAGCACATAAATCGTTTAAATTTTCGGAAATAAAATTAGGATTTTCCTTCATTTTATCTTTTACAAGATACAAAAACGAAGTTTTTAAACCACTAAAACAATAATTATACTCTGGTATTTGGGGCTTATTAAACTTGAATGCTATTGGGTTACCTGTTTTTGCCAAATTATCAACATAGGGACCACCAGGATAAGGCAAACCCATTACTTTAGCACATTTATCGAAAGCTTCGCCAGCAGCATCATCTATTGTTTGTCCAATAATTTCCATATCGGTATAAGAGCGAACAACTATAATTTGAGAATTACCGCCCGAAACCAATAGGCACAAAAAAGGAAATTGAGGTAAAACCTCTTTATCGGAACCTAAACTAATAAAATGAGCCAACACATGTGCTTGCAAGTGATTTACATCAATCAAAGGTATATTTAGCGCTTGAGCAAAGCCTTTTGCAAACGATGTACCTACCAGCAGCGAACCTAAAAGTCCGGGGCCACGAGTAAAAGCAATAGCACTTATATCATTATTCGAAATTCCAGCTTCCATGATTGCCTGGTGCACAACAGGAATAATATTTTGCTGATGCGCCCTGGAAGCTAATTCAGGAACTACACCACCATACTTGGCATGTACCGATTGTGAGGCTGTAATATTGGAAAGTAAAATTCCATCTTTAATTATAGCTGCCGACGTATCATCGCATGAAGATTCGATACCAAGAATATAAACTGGTTTCATGTATATATAGTTGATTTTTTATTAGTCGCATGGAACACGCACTTAAACATATCCTTGTGTTTCAAAATTTATTTGTCGTGCTCGTTTCATTCTAAAAAATTATGGAACAATAATTGTATAATAAGCATTCTAGAATGCCGTTAAACAAAAATAAATCACTATTTTTGCATAAAATAATGCCCAAAGGTATAAAAAAAACGATAAACATATTGGTGAATTTTGTAGCTGCGCTAATGATAGTTGCCGCTACAATTCCTATTGTACTGCAATTCAGCAGAATACAAAACTTTTTTTCGGATATTATCGAAAAGGAAATTTCTCAAAAAATTGCATCGAAGGTCACAATTGGCGATATACATTATCAATTATTCAATACCATCCGAATAAAAGATCTTTATGTAGAAGATCAACAAAAAGACACACTTTTGTATATTAAAAAAACTTATCTCGACGTACAATTGTGGAATCTATTAAAAGGGAAAGTACTAATTACCGCCTTAGAATTTAATAACTTACGTGGTAACGTAAAACAATTTAAAAATGGCAAAACAAATATTGATTTTATAATCAATGCATTTAAAAAGCCTGACGACAAAAAACCTTCCAATTTAGAATACAAAATTCGCAATTTAAGCATTCGTAATTCCGCATTTAATTACAAAATAGAATCGAATTTACAAAAACCACTTAAAGCAAAATTTGACCCAAATCATTTGCAGTTTACTGATTTAAATGCTGATATTGAACTAAATATATTGAAATCGGATACTTTAAGTGTAAACATTAAAAACATTAACTTAAAAGAAATATCAGGTTTTGAATTAAAAAAACTATCAACACAACTAATTGGCTCTACAAAAGGAGCTAAAATACAATTTATTGAACTCGAATTACCATCTTCGAGTTTCAACTTGTCGGATATTGAAATTAAGTACGACAGCTTGAGTAATTTTAAGAAATTTACTGAAAAGGTAAAATTCAAAATTCCCTTGAATCGCTCATCAATTAATTTAACTGACTTTACGGCATTTGTACCTGAATTTGAAAACCTCACTGAGTTTGTTGATATTAGTGGCACCATGAGTGGAAGTATTTCCAATTTAAAAGTGAAAAATTTGGAATTAAAACACGGAAAATCATTGTATTTAAATACTGATATTGAAATAAATGGATTGCCATCCATTCAAGATGCTTTTATTTATACTGATATAAAAGATTTCTCAGTAAATAAATCTGAAATTCAAGATTTTGTATCGCGAATTACAAAAAAACCTCTCATATTGCCAAAGGAGCTAAACAATTTAGGTTTAATGCGTTACAATGGAAATGTAACTGGATTTTTAAGCAATCTTGTTACTTACGGCAATCTCAAAACCAATATTGGTTCAATTTCAACAGATATTTTATTAAAATTCGAAAACAAACTTAAAGATCTCACCTACAGCGGATCTCTAAAAACAAACAACCTCCAAATTAACAAACTACTCAATTCAGATAAAATTGGAGCATTGTCAATGAATATTTCCACAGATGGCAAAAAACAAGAAGGAAAACCACTGAAAGGAAAAGTGAAAGGGACTATTGAAAGTTTTCAAATGCTTAATTATACCTATAATGATATTTTACTCGACGGTAAATATGATGGTTCAGGTTTTGACGGAGCCGTAAAAGTAAACGATCAAAATATTGATGCTGATTTTAAAGGAATTATTGACCTAACAAAAAAATTACCTGTATTCGACTTTACTTTGAATGTAAAAGATGCTGATTTAAATGCGTTAAACTTTACCGAAAAATATGCTGGCTCATTGCTCGCATTTGATGGAAAAACAAATATGATGGGTAAAACTGCCGATGATATAAACGGTTATGTGGCATTTAACAACATTGTTTTCACCAATAAAAACAAAACGTTGAATATTGAAGCAATAAAGTTTATCAGTAGAATTAGTAATAACCATACAAATTTTTCAATTAATTCCGACTTCTTGAATGGCTCGTTTTATGGTCAGTTTTCGTATAGCAAAGTTCCTGACATTGTGAATAACATACTGAAAAGCTATTTGCCATCATTATCAAAAAACAGCCCAAATAAAATAAGCTTTGACGACAATATAGCTGTAGACTTACAACTATCTAACACCAAAGCTATTACTGAGGTATTGGAGTTACCTTTCGAAATAAGTGGAACGTCGACTTTAAAAGGAAGCATTTACAACAATACAAATAAAATTAACTTCGAAGGTAGTGTACCAAAATTCAAATATAACAATCAAGTTTTTGAAAAAGTAACCTTAAATGTTGAAAATGTAGGTAAACAAATTAAGTTGCTATCAAGAGGTCAGATGTTTCAAAAAAATGGAATTACAAGCATATTTGCAACTGCATCGGCATCAAATGATTCCGTTTCATCATTATTAGGTTGGCATTCCGACTCAAAAATGGTTACCAATGCAGGCGAAGTTTCAACTGTAGCAAGATTGCGAAATGAAGATGGTAAAATTGCAGCAAATATTGAGTTTAAACCTTCTCAAATAATAATTTCAGATTCAATTTGGACAATTAAACCTAGTTCGATAGACCTGAATGCCGATAGTACAATAAAAATAAATAAGTTCAAATTCGAAAATAACTCGCAATTTATCTTTGCCGATGGCGTAATTTCTAAAAAAGAAGGCAACAACATTCAGTTTGCAATGAACGATTTAAATTTGAATTTTATTTTTCAATTATTAAAACTGAAAAGTATAAATATTGGGGGTAATGTTACGGGAAATGCGTCATTAGTCACAAAAGATAGTCAACCCGTATTTTTAGCAAATTTAAGAGTTCAGAATGCTACCTTAAATCAGAAAAGTATAGGTAATGCACATATAAAATCGACTTGGGATAATTCTAAAAGCCAAATGATTTTGAATGCTGATTTTGTAAAAAACAACAAGGATTCGATTGGGATTGCCACAGGAATTTTTGAACCTAAATCCGATTCATTAGATGTAGTCTTCGATCTCAAAGGATTGCCAATCGACTTTTTGCAACGTTATTTTGAAGGAGTAGTTAGCAATGTAAATGGATATGGATATGGAAAACTGCGAATGTTTGGACCTACCAAAACCATTGGTTTTGAAGGAGAAGCCCTAATTGAAAAAGCACAAGTAACCGTAAATACTTTAAAAACAACTTATTTTTTCAACGATACAATACGTCTTACTAAAAAATCAATTGAACTAAAGAATATTGAATTTTTTGATGCCGAACGTAACCGTGGCACAGTAAATGGAATTGTACATCATAATGGATTATTCCAAAAAATGAATTACAATATCAACATTAAAGGTAAAAATATTATTGGGTTGGACACTCAAGCCAAAGATAATGATTATTTTTATGGAAAAGCATATACAACTGGTACTGTAAATATAACTGGGAATGACGATGAATGTAGCATTGTGGTAAAAGCTGTTACACAGCCTAAATCAAAAGCATTTATACAGATGGGAGGTGCATCAACCGCATCGGATAATAGTTTTATACGGTTCGAAAGTCCCGAAAATTTCATGGTAACTCCAAAACCAACAATTGACAAAAACCGATTTAACACGAAAGTAGATTTAAATATCGATGTTACAAATGATGCTGACATGCAACTTATTGTTGATCCTAAAGCTGGCGACGTAATAGCAGGTCGAGGAAATGGTAGTTTACGAGTACAATTCGATACATTTTCGGACATAAAACTGTATGGAACGTATACCATAAATAGTGGTTATTATCTATTTACATTACAAACCATTGTGCGTAAAGAGTTTAAAATTGATGATGGAAGCACATTATCATGGACAGGCGATCCATTTGGAGCAAAAGTAAATATACGTGCCATATATCCGCTCACAGCATCGTTAAGTAATATTCTAGATGCAGCTGAGCTTTCATCTTCTACCCGACGTACAAGTATGCCTGTAAATTGTATACTAAAACTTACCGACGACCTGATGACGCCAACCATTAAATTTGAAATTGACCTGCCGACTGCCGACGAAAGTATGAAGCAGAAATTACGCAGTGTAATTAATACTGACGAAATGATGAATCGTCAAATTGCGTATTTATTAGCTGTCAATAGTTTCTTTAACCCCGAACAAGTTACCAATGCTAATCAAGGTGCAATTAGTTCGTTTGTAAGTTCAACCCTGAGTGCTCATTTGAATAATTTCATTCAAAAAACACTTAAAAGTGATATGCTTTCGTTAGGTTTTGATGTACAACAAACCGATGCTACTGATACTCAATACAAAGCACAAGTAATGCTTCAACCAAACGACCGCATAATAGTAAATAGCAATGTAGGTTACCGAGCTGATAAATACACACAAAATCCCGAAGACAGGTATATGTGGGATGTTGATTTTGAATATTTATTGACTGATAATGGAAAGCTCCGATTCAAAGCTTACAGTCATACAATAGACCGTGCACAATTAAAAGAGGCTAAAACTACACAAGGTATGGGATTTGTGTATAAAGAAGATTTCCAAAGCGTAAATGAAATGCTACGATATTATTGGAGGATTTTTAATGAGAAAATTAAGAATCAGACTAAACTAGTTTATAAAAAATAATGAAATCACTAATTCAATTAATTGTTGCTTTCTTAATTGCTTCAACATCGGTATTTAGCAGCAATACAGATTCAATATTTATTAAGTTGCCAGGAAATTTAATACCTATGCTTACCGCCAAACAACGATATGAACTAGCAGAATATTTTAAGGCAGGAAAAAAAGATAGTGTTAAAAATTTAGTCGGGTCAAATTCAATTTTACTAAAATATGATACTACTTTGTGCCACATCATTGTCAAAACTTCGGCTATAGGCACTACAGAAATTAAACAAATAAACTTACCAAATAATGTATTTTCGATTGCAATAATAAATACAATTTCTCAGCCAATAATGTATTCAAACATCTATTTTTACGATGAAAAATGGCAAATATTAGCACCCAAAATTGAGCTCCCCAGCACTTCAAGTTGGATAAATTTTGCTAAGCTCAATACTTCAAACGTAGAAGAATCGTGGATAAAAACGCTATTGGATAAAAAGTATTATTCGATGAAATTTAATGATTCGAATGAACTAGAAGTCCAAAACAATGTTTTATCAACATTAAGTATGGATGATCGGAAATTAGCCGAGCCTTATTTTATGGATAAAAGTATACAAATTCAACTTTAGAAAAAGACCAATGCAATCAGAAACTAAGGAATATACCAAAGTTAAGCCCTATAACGAACACGAAGCAAAGACATCCCAACTATCGCGCATGTTCAACACAATATCAGCTAAATATGATGCTTTTAACGACATCATGACATGGGGAATGGCACGCTATTGGAGAAAAAAAGCATTGCTGAGTCTTAAACCCTTCAATCCAAAAACAATACTTGACATTGCAACTGGTACAGGTGATATTTGTATAAAAGCGTTTGAATATCTCGATCCTGATTTAGCATATGGAGTTGATATTTCGGACCAAATGATGGAAGTTGGAAAACAAAAAGTTGAAAAAGCTGGTCTTACAGGGAAAATCACATTTGAAGTACAAGATTGTGCAACATTGACTTTTGCAGATGCAACTTTCGACGCAGCTACTATTTCGTTTGGCATACGTAACTTTGAAAAGCTGGATGAAAGCTTAAAACAAATTTATCGGGTTTTAAACACCAATGGGCATTTGATGATTTTAGAAATGAATGAACCACAAAAAGGGATTTTATTAGCTGCTTACAAACTTTACACAAGAGTTTTTGTGAGTTTAACTTCTCGTATTTTGTCCAACGATTCAAAAGCTTACGACTACCTACAGCAATCGATGCATGTATTTGCAAGTGGTGATAAACTTATCAACATACTCGAAAACAGTGGTTTTAAACTAGTTAAATACCACAAATTCACATTTGGTGTATGTAGTATGTATTTAGTTGAAAAAACGGGTTAATCAGCTTTGCCGCGTAACAGATTAATGTTTCCTTTTCGGTTATGCTTTTCGCCATCAGCACCAACTGCTTCAATTACATAATAGTAAGCTCCAGTACTTGCAGGTTTACCATTTATTTTTCCATCCCAGCCTTTTTGAGGGTCAGTCCAATAGAAAACTTTTTGCTGCCAACGATTAAACACCCAGCACTTAAACTCAACAATGGACTTGTAGGCCACTCTGAATTCGTCATTCATACCATCACCATTAGGTGTAAAAACGCGTGGCACTTCCAATTTTGACTCTACAATTTTTATTGCTACTGAATCAACATATCTACAATTAACATTACTGGTAGTGAGTTTAACATTATACAAGCCTGCTTCTGAAAATGTAAATCGCAAGTCCTGATCGTTTCGTGTAAAAAGCAAACTTTTATCCTTAAAAATTTGCCACTGATAAAACTC
>JBMOHZ010000044.1:0-11339 GCA_049317585.1 Paludibacter sp. | reverse complement strand
GTATGGCAGTAGGGCTTACAGGAGGTTATTTTGTAGGTGTTTTTACCGATATTATTACCACTGCCGATTATTTGCTGGGTATTCAGTATGCTTTTATACCCTATTATGTGTTTTATTCTCTCGTAAAATCGTTGGTTTTTGCCTTTCTTATTTCGTCGGTAGCAGCTTACTATGGCTATTATGCTTATGGAGGAGCGCTCGATGTGGGTAAAGCCAGTACCAATGCAGTAGTTAATAGCAGCATTCTTATTCTTTTCTTCAACTTATTGATAACCAATTTGATGTTAAATCAGTAATGATGTGATATCGTAGTGATAAGGTAATGTGATTATGAATCAATTACTTTACAAACCTTTCAACTTTATGAACCTTAAAAACTTTACGAATTTTACAAACTAAAGTAGCATGATTGAAGTAAAAAATATAGATAAGTCCTTTGACGGGAACCATGTATTGAAAAACGTTTCGGCGGTTTTTGAGAATGGTAAAACAAATATGATAATTGGTGCTAGTGGCTCCGGCAAAACGGTATTGATGAAAAGCGTAATTGGACTGCACCGAATTGATAAAGGGCGCATTGAATACGATGGGCGCAACTTACCCGATATGCGCATGAGTGAAATTCGTACGTTGCGCCGTGAGGTTGGTATGCTTTTTCAGGGCTCTGCCTTGTTCGATTCGCTTTCAGTGCTCGAAAACGTAATGTATCCGCTCGAAATGTTCTCAAAAACTTCAAAAGCGGAAATGATTGAACGTGCTCGATTCTGCTTGCAACATGTTGACTTAAAGGAAAAAGCGTACGGACTTGCGCCTTCCGAAATTAGTGGAGGTATGCAAAAACGTGTTGCCATAGCGCGAGCCATAGCTTTACAACCCAAGTATTTGTTTTGCGATGAGCCTAACTCAGGCCTCGACCCACAAACTTCGCTTATTATTGATCAGTTAATTCACGAAATAACACGCGAATTCGATATTACTACCATTATAAATTCGCACGATATGAACTCGGTAATGGAAATTGGCGAGAATATTATATTTATCAATAAGGGCGAAAAGGCGTGGCAAGGTACAAAAGAAGATATCTTCCACGTTGATAATGAAGATTTAAACAATTTTGTATTTGCGTCGGAACTTTACAAAAAAGTAAAAAAGGCGAACGCATAATTACTTGCTAAGCTCCAACTCAATTCGTCCAATATACAAGCCACTTTTGCCCATTTGAGCAATTACCACCTTGTGTCCATCCAGATTTGTTTCGCTGGCATTTTCGAGCATTGTGTGCGAGTGTCCGCCAATAATTACATCAATATTGCGTGTTTCGCGCGCTACCTGAAAGTCGTTTACTTCTTTAGCTGTTGCATCCGACCCTAAGTGCGATAGGCAAATTACGACATCACATTTTTTGTTTTTTTTGAGATAAGCAGCCATTTTGTTAGCGGTTACAATGGGGTCAGCGTACAGTAGTCCTCGATAATTACTTTCAATAATTAAACTTTTAGGTTGTACATTTAGCGCCATTATACCAATGCGCAGTCCAAATCGTCTCAGAACCAAATACGGCTCAATCAAATTTTTGAGAGGTGTGTTTTTCACATTGTAATTGCTGCTTATGAGTGGAAATTTTGCATCTTTAAGTATTGCAGCCAGTGTATCTATACCATTGTCGAATTCATGATTACCGAGCGTAACCGCATCGTATTTCATTTTATTTAAGGCATCAACTTCAATACGCCCATTATAAAAATTAAAATAAGGTGTGCCTTGCGAAAAGTCCCCTGCATCCAACAGCAATACGTTTTGCTCCTCAGTTCTAATTTTTTGTATTATACCCATACGGCGAGTATAACCACCCATATCAGATGTTTTGAGAGCCGATTTTTCAGTTGGCTCTACTTGACTGTGCGTGTCGTTGGTGTGCAGTATAACTAATTTTACTTTTTCGCCAGCCATTAAAACTGCGCTACAAGTAACTAATAATGCTATGAATGTAATTCTAATGTATTTTCTCATGATATTTTAAATTGACTTTTAGGATGCTTATTTCTTGATTTGAGTTTATTACTAAACAATTCAAAGTACTATTTGTTAATAAGCATAAATACAAATTTTCGGAAATAATGCTTGAGCCATACAAAATTATCGAAAAATATTACCCGAAAGATACGGATATTTATTTTATTCTTACAATTCACAGCGAACAAGTGTGCGAAAAGGCACTTCAGATTGCTGATAAACATCCAGATTTAAAACTCGATAAGCAGTTTTTGTACGAAGCATCCATGCTGCATGATATTGGTATTTTCAAGTGTGATGCTCCTCGTATACATTGCCGGGGCACACATCAATACATCGAACATGGATATCTGGGTGCTGAAATTTTGCGTGCCGAAGGTTTGCCACAACATGCATTGGTATGCGAACGACATACGGGCACAGGACTTACCAAAGAAACCATTCTTATCAACAAACTCAATATTCCAGCACAAGATTATTTTCCACTATCGCTCGAAGAACAAGTAATTTGTTATGCCGATAAGTATTATTCCAAGTCAAAACTTGCCCAAACACACAGTGTGGAGCAAATACGAAATGAATTATCGCGTTTTGGCAGCAATCAGGTGGCAATGTTCGATACCTGGCGTAGCCTGTTTGATTAATTTAGTAGTTTGTACGACAAGCCAAATGTAAGTAATTCTTTGAACTGAATTTTTGCTTTATAACCCGCTGCCATTATTACGGTATTATCGTAGCGCGGATTAAGAATTAACCGTGTAGATAAAAACCTGTTAACCTGAAAATTACCTATAATCTCCCAATCAATTTCAACTTTAGTATAGTTTGTGTAAAACGATAGTTTCGAGTCGAATGTAATTTCTTTGCTAGGGGCATAATTCCCTTGTATCCGAAACGAGCTACCCATTTCGCTTAACACATCTTCGCCTGCTTTTATACCAAAAAGTTTAGGATCTACTTTCGGATTATTCAGAAATATGTATTTATACGAAAAAGGCGAAACCATAATCGAAAATAGTTTCTTGTATTTATAATCGATACCGGCACTTATGTTTAAACGTACAGGTGTCATAAAAGCCGCTTTTAAAGTGGTGGAATTTACTGCTTTGTAAGTTGGAAATACAGGTGTTGAAAAGTCGAACGAACCCGAGTAAAAAAATGCTCCCCCCGCCTTGATACCTAATTTACTGTTCACACGGAAAATATCGTCGTTGGTATTTAGTAATCTTGTTGTGTCGCCTTCTATTGAATTAAAACCAGCACGCCATTCAGCTGAATTTTCCCATTGAATATTGTTTTTGTCATCGTAATTCAATTTTCCTTTTACAGTGCCCAGTATTGCTAAGTTATCACTACCACCTTGATGCCAGTTTTTCGAAACATAATTCTGCGAAAACTGAATATAGGCATTCGCACTATGTGTCCAAGGGCTTAAAATGGCTTTTTCAACAACTAATTTGCGATGCGATTTAACGCTCATTTTAGTATCGTCAATTATTCTGGATTTCTCATAATAATTAATGTCAATTTTCCCGCTTTTTACATCTTCAATGCTTGGCAATTCCGATTCGAGATAAGCCACAAGGTGAGGGTTGGTAATTACAATATATTGTAAGGCATTTAAGCGTAAGTTCTGAAGATAATCCAAGTCACTGTCTATTTCGGGTAAACGCATTTTGTATCCCTTAAGTGTAACTGGTTGTTGGTCAATAAATAGGGTGTATTTTAATAGGTTTTTTTTGTAATTAAACGGAAAAGGTTGTTTGCGAAGTACAAGGGGCAGAAATAAAAAATTATTCTCTGATATTAATGTGTCAATTTTAATAAGGGGAACATTTCGGATAATCATATCAATTTCCTGGCGTAGTGTACGTGCATCAATAACACGTATAGGCTCCTCGGCAATAATCGAGTCCAATTTTGCTTTTTCTTCAATAGTCGATTGAATAGTGGCCGGTTTTGTAATTAAACTATCGAGTGTAGCATCCAAATCAATAATATGACCATTGAATAGGCTGTCGCAGTTTACCGTGTTATTGGCAAAACTGAGGGTTGCTATAGCACAAAATAAACTACAAAAAAGAAATCGAACCATTTTTATATACTTTAAATTTTCATCTCAAGCCCTTGTGCTAAACTATTGCCAACAGTTATAGCTCCAAAAGCGATTACGATATCACCAAATTCCGTGCCATTCTTAACGCTCTATACGGTAGCTATCAGGGTGGGATAGAGGCTATTATTTTTTAATCGAACAGCCGGGGGTGATCTTCTTCCAACTTACGAATAATGGAAAGCATCAAGGTTTCGCGAATAAATTTTGATTTATTCCTAATTTTATATTTGGCAATGTAGCGATTGAGGGCTTTGTTTTCCTCATCATTAAGCGTAAATACCTGTCGGTTTGTACGAACAGTGATACGTTTTGTAGTGGGTGGAAGTGTTTTTTTTGCCATGTTTCCGGATTTGCGATGCAAAAATACTACAATTATCGCGACGTTGTTATCCTACTCTCAATATTTTTCCCGTACCCGCATATTTTACAGGCTCGGTAATATTGCCGTATCCTATTTTGCCAAATTCAATACCTAAAGTGAGTATCAATGTTATTTCGTCAGAGATTTGCTTTTCGGAAGCAATGTTTTCTTCTTCAAAAGGATATTCCAGTGTGATTTGCATCGTAGGCTGCATTCCGCTGGTTGGTAACTTTTTGATTGGTTAGTTGGTTGATTAGTTCATCTGCTAATTGGTTCAAATTCGTTACATATACGCAACATAGCCACACAATACTTCTGCAAAATTTCCATCTGCAGGTCCAAGCGAAACATTAAATAGTGTTTAAAGTCCGTTTAAAAAGGATTCAGGTTTAGTTTAATAAGTTTGTTTTTTGAGGTTTTGAAAGAATGCCCGATATTCAGCAATGAATTTTCGGGCATTGTTTTTATATCAAATTGATAAACACGCCGGGTATCAAACCTAAAATAATCATAAGGATAGCTGCCAGTTCAATCTGTCGACGGTAGGTTTTCGATGAGTCAATTACGACGCCTTCGTTGGGTTTGCTTACGTACATGGCAATTATGGGGCGAATGTAATAATATACGCTAATAACTGAACCAATAATAGCCACTATAACTAAGGGTAAATTGCCTTGTTCGATGGCTGCTACAAATAAATTATACTTGGCTGCAAACCCCACTAATGGTGGAATTCCTGCTAGTGATAGCATGGCAATGGTCATGGCAAATGCTTCCGTTGGGTTGCTTTTAGCTAATCCTTTAAATGCTTTGATATTGAATGTGCCGGTTTCTTCGCGTACCAGAATCAGAACGGCAAAGGCGGTAATGGTGGCAATGGTGTACGACATGGAATAAAGCAACAGCACACCAGCAGCACTTTCTTTGAGCGTAATAATGGCAATAAGCATGTAGCCGGCATGTGCAATACCCGAGTAAGCAAACATGCGCTTTACATTGTCCTGATAAAATGCCGAAAGGTTACCTATAAGAATGGTAGCTATAGCAAAAATGGTGAGCGTCTGTTTCCAGACTTCGGAAATTTCGGCAAAACTGGAGTTTATCAATCGAAAAAATGCAGCAATAGCTGCTACTTTACCAACAGTAGCCATAAACGTAGTAATAAGCGTAGGTGAACCTTCGTACACATCGGGAGCCCAGAAATGAAAGGGTGCTGCACCAATTTTAAAAGTCATACCAATGGCCACAAGTAATAAACCTATTTGCAACATGCCAGGTAAATGATTTTGATGCACAATAACATATTGATGAATTTGTTCGAGATTCATACTACCACTTGCACCATAAAGCAGAGCTATACCAAACAACAAAAAACCCGATGCAAATGAACCTGTAAGGAAGTATTTCATGGCAGCTTCATTGGAATTTGGATCGAATTTCTTACTTCCAGCCAATATATACAGCGACAAGGACAATGTTTCGATACCCACAAATAACATCAGCAGATTGCCAAATGCCGTCATGGTGAGTGCGCCAACCAATGCAAATAAGAAAAGGGCATACACATCCTCAAGAGGTCGTTGTACGGGTTTGTAATAAACCGGAGCAAAAAGGAATACCAGTATAGTGGTGAAAATAAGCACGCCGTTAAAAGCAATGCTAAAATTATCGGCAATATACATTTCGTTGAATAAATGTGCCGATTGATTCCAACCCATTAAATTCAATCCAAAAGCCAATGTGAGTCCTGCAAATATAACGGGCAATAATGGCTTTTTATGTCCTAATGCTCCTAACATAAGTACAATCAGAGCTACAATCGAAATAGTTATTATGGCGTACATAAATTTGTTTGATTCGTTATTTTGTTAATTAGTTAATCAGCGGTTTTACTACTCCTTCAAGCATTTGCAATGCAAACGAAGGCGAAATACCAGCCCAGAAAATGGATATAATAATGGGTACAAAAAGCAACATTTCGCTGATTGACAAATCTTCGAATTCCTCTGTTGCTTTGGTTTGTGGTCCGTACATTACTTTTTTGTACATATTTAGCATATATACAGCGCCTAAAATGATGGTGAGCCCGGCAATTATTGCCATTGCTTTGTTAAACTGGAATAAGCCCAGCAAAATAAGAAATTCGCCCACAAAACTATTGGTAAGCGGTAGTGCCACATTGGCCATTACAATAATTAAAAAAATAAGTGCAAAGCGAGGTGCCACGCTGGCTATACCACCCAAATCGGCAATTTTGTCGGTATTGGTGCGTTTTACAATCATATAGTAACAAAGGAAAAATCCAACCACATTTACACCATGCGAAAACATCTGCAAAATACCACCTTCAATGCCATAATGATTGTTTGAAAGTAATCCAAGAGCAATAATACCAACGTGCGAAAGCGAAGCAAAGGCAATTAATTTTTTCAGATTGGGTTGACGGATGGCGATTATGGCACCATAAATAACGCCAAACAAAATTAATGGCAAGAAAATAAGCGATCCACCAGCTACTACATCGGGTGTAATAGGCAGCAGGAATCGAATAATTCCGTATAAACCCATTTTGAGCATTATACCAGCCATCAACATGGTTCCCTGAACAGGTGAAGTGTTGTAGGTGTCGGCCTGCCAGGAGTGGAATGGAAATAATGGTATTTTGATGGCAAAAGCCAAAAAGAAAGCCAGAAAAACGGGAACTTGAACCGAGTATGGTAAATGTAACTGATAAAAACTCTCGAAACTGAACGAATGTGGATGTGGAGTAAGCGTATACAAATAAAGTATGGCAATAAGCATGGCAAAACTACCAAACAAAGTGTAAATCAAAAATTTAACGGTAATTTTCTTTTTGTTGTCGCCACCCCAAATAGCTGTAATAAAAAATACAGGCATCAATGCCAGTTCCCAAAAAATATAGAAAAGAATCATTTCGGAAGAAGTGAAAACACCAATCAAAGCCATTTCCATGAGTAGTATGAGGGCATAAAAATTATGTGTTCGGTTTTCTTTTCGAGAGGTGGAAGTGATAATAATTGGAACCAACAAAGTAGTTAACATAACCAACACCATCGAAATGGCATCAGCTTTCAGAATAATTTTTATATTAAGCAGTTTCTCCAAATCCAAATCGAGGGACAGAATTTTATCGTCAGCAAAAGTAAAAGCATATCCAACCACTACCGATATGATAAAAATAACCATCGACGATATCAGGGCGAAATTGCGACTGTGAATGCCTAATTTGCCTGTGAACAAAGTGAGCGATGCAAGCAATGGCAGGATAAGTAATAAAATTAAAATCATATCTTTTTAAAATAATAGATTAAAAAACAAGATGGCAATAATGCTGAACACCATGAAAAATAGATAGTAACCAACATTACCAGTTTGGAGCAGACGAAGTTTTTTACCTACAAACAAAGTGCTGTTTCCAATAGAATTTACGGCACGATTGATAATGGTTTGATCAATGGTTTCGCGTAGAAAAACCGACAAGTTGGATAGTGGTTTCACAAAACAGAAATCATAAATTTCATCGATGTAAAACTTATTGGCAACTAATTGTTGAATGCCTTTAGCCTCAACTAATTCTTTATCAGTAACAAAGCTTTTGTAACTCAAATATATTAACAAACCGATTATCAGCAATGGGAATATCAGAATCATTAATTCAGCAGTGTGCGATAGCTCATGTTCGCTAGCAGGTATAAGTGCATTTGCATTGGCAAAAATGGGTGCTAAAAAGTTGCTGAAAAACTGATTGTCAGAGAATAGTTTTGGGAATTCAACAAAACCACCAATAACCGATAACACCGCCAACACCGCCATTGGATAAAGCATTACTTTGGGCGATTCGTGTACATGATGATTGGCTTGAAGCGCTTTGCTTGCAGGTTTATAGAAAACTACAAACAGTAACCGGAACATATAAATGGTGGTTAACAGCGAAATAAAAGTGGCTAAAAGTCCCATAGCAGTGCCATGTTCATAGGCTGCTGTGAGTATAGATTCTTTAGAGAAAAACCCAGCAAACGGTGGAATGCCCGAAATGGCAATAGTGCCAATAATAAACAATCCAAAAGTGAATGGAATCATTTTGCGCAGACCACCCATTTTCCGAATATCCTGCTCGCCACTCAATGCATGAATAACGCTACCGGCAGCCAAGAAAAGTAATGCTTTGAAAAATGCGTGTGTGGTTAAGTGAAACATAGCTCCCGAGAATGAGCTCAAGCCTAAGGCCATAAACAAAAAACCAAGTTGACTAACGGTGGAATATGCCAGGATTTTCTTAATGTCATTCTGATAAATAGCTATTAATCCGCCAATTACAGCGGTTGTGGCACCAACAATCAGAATAATATTCATGGTAAGAGGCGACAATACAAACATCACGCTCGAACGTGCCACCAAATAAATGCCAGCTGTAACCATAGTCGCAGCATGTATCAATGCCGAAACAGGTGTTGGACCCGCCATGGCATCAGGCAACCAAGTAAATAGTGGAATTTGTGCGCTTTTACCCATAGCACCAACAAATAAACAAAGCGTAATAAGCATCAATGTTTCATTGCCATAAGGCATTAAACTTGCTTGCGTAGCTATTTCGCTTATCGATAGTGTTTTAAATGTGAAAAATAAAATGAAAATTCCAATCAAAAAGCCTAAGTCACCAATACGATTCATGATAAATGCTTTTTTGGCAGCATCGTTGTTGGCGTGGTCTTTATACCAAAATCCAATGAGTAAATACGAACTTAAACCTACACCTTCCCAGCCAATAAACAACATTAGGTAGTTGGAGCTTAACACCAAAATCAGCATAAAGAAAACAAAGAGATTCAGGTACGAAAAGAATCGATTAACGCCTTCATCGTCGTGCATATAACCGATAGAGTAAATGTGAATCAACAAACCTACACCATTAATTATTAGCAACATAAGTGCCGAAAGTCTATCCACAGTAAGCGCAAAAGGAATGTGCACGTCCGCAAATCGTATCCAATCGAACAGTTGTGTTTCAACAAGCTGATTGGTAGTACTTACAAACTGAAATAAAATTACTGCTAAAATCAGATTAATGAAAATAGTAGAGGACGCGATAATTCCAGAAAATCTGGGATTCAACTCACTCTGAAACAACCCTGTGATCAGAAATCCTAACAGTGGAAAAACGAGTAATAATATTGAAATAAGTTCCATATTTATATTTGAAAATTGAGAATTGAAAATTGAAAACAATCAACTAACAATTGAAAGTTTACCATTTTAGTCTGTTCAAAACATTAATATCTATAGTATGCGTTGAGCGATAAACTACAACAAGAAGTCCCAGTCCAATAGCAACCTCGGCAGCAGCTACCACCATGATAAAAAACACAAATATTTGACCGGCAGGGTCATTACTGTAAGCCGAAAATGCTGTGAGTAAGAGGTTTGCTGAGTTGAGCATTAATTCCACCGACATAAAAATAACCAATGCATTTCGTTTTGCTAATACGCCTATAACGCCAATGGAGAAAAGCGCTGAACAAAAAATAATGTAATATTGCAAAGGAATAATCTGTATTTGTTCCATAATTTACTTGTTTTTATTTTTACCTAACATAACCGCACCCACCATTGCCGAAAGGAAAAGAATGGATGACAATTCGAATGGAAGTAAATACTCGCTATAGAGTGTTTTTCCAAGATTTTTTACCAACCCAATTTGTGTAAGTTCCGGATTCGATAGCGTGGATACATCGAGCGAACGAAGAGACCCAATGAGTACCAAAAATAACATGCCACCAGCAATGGCCGACATAAATTTCAGTAAAGTAGTCTTGGCAAACTCACCTTTAATATTCAAATTCAGCAACATAACCGTAAACAGAAACAACACCATAATGGCACCAGCATATACAATAATATGTACCACTGCCAAAAACTGTGCATTTAGCATTATATAATGTCCTGCTAGGGTGAAAAAAGTAAGCGTCAAAAATAACACGCTATGTATAGGCTTTTTCGATAATAAAACCATAATAGCCGATATAATGGCTACTGCGCTTAAAAAGAAAAATAGATATTGTGAATACATATTTTTATTTATTGTGTAATTTCGTTTTATCCTGTTTAAATGCTAGTACTTCAGGTGTTTGACGTTTCGATATGTCGATACGTTCATTTTTCTTTTCAACTAACACATCTTTGCCATATACAAAATTTCCGCGTTTATACTCACTCGGAACTATGCGTGGCGTAAGGAAAATGGCTTCTTTCGGACAAGCAGTTTCGCAGTCGCCACAAAAGATACAACGAAGCATATTTATTTCGTAAGTAGCTGCATATTTTTCTTCGCGATACAAATGCATTTCATCCTCCTTGCGTTCGGCAGCAATCATTGTTATAGCTTCGGCAGGGCACGAAAGCGCACACAATCCACAAGCGGTGCATCGCTCACGTCCTTCATCATCCAATTTTAATACATGCAAACCTCGGTAAATGTCCGAAAACTCGCGTTTTACTTCGGGATATTGAATGGTGACTTCTTTTTTGAAAAAGTGACCAAGAGTAATCGTCATTCCTTTGAAAATGGCCGGCAAATAGAAACGCTCCAGTAGCGTCATCTTTTTGTTCGACACCACTTTCGATCGGTTCGACAATGATATTTTTGTTAAATCCTGACTCATAATATTTTTGGGGAACGCAAATTACGTAAATAAACGCAAATTGCATTGTGTAAAACTATATTTATATTTTTATTTCTTATTTGTGAAAATTTGCGTCATTTGCGTTCAAAACTCTTTGCGTTCAATATTCTTCTATTTTTTAAAAAGCATATAAATAAATCCGGTCAAA
>JBMOHZ010000043.1:0-11349 GCA_049317585.1 Paludibacter sp. | reverse complement strand
AAGTTACTGTCAATCAAAGCCTCGTTGAATGATGGGAAATCAGCTAAGTGAACCGATTCGCTCAAGTTTTTTCCTGTTACAGCGTTCAAATCCAAAAATAATTGATCGGCAAAGAAAGGAGCAATAGGTGCCATAAGTCGTGATACAGTTTCTAAGCATGTATATAAAGTTTGATAAGCCGATATTTTATCCTGATCATACTCTCCACCCCAATAACGTTTACGGTTAAGCCTAACATACCAGTTACTTAAATTTTCGCCCACAAAATCAGAAATAGCGCGTCCTGCACGGGTTGGCTCGTAAGTTTCGTAGTATTCAGTAACATCTTTTACTAACGTATTGAGCAACGAAATTATCCAACGATCAATTTCAGGTCGATTTTCCATTGGTATTTCGGTCTCGGCGTATGTAAATTTATCTACATTGGCATAAAGCGAGAAAAACGAATAGGTATTGTAAAGCGTTCCAAAAAATTTGCGACGAACTTCGTCAATACCTTCTGAGTCAAATTTCAGGTTATCCCAAGGCGAGGCATTTGTCATCATATACCAACGCAAAGGATCAGAGCCATATTTCTCAATTGTAGAAAATGGATCAACACCATTACCCAATCGTTTGGACATTTTATTGCCTTTTTTGTCGAGCACCAACCCGTTCGAAATAACACTTTTAAATGCCACCGAACCACGAACCATAGTGCTTATAGCATGAAGTGTAAAAAACCAACCACGTGTTTGATCAACTCCTTCCGAAATAAAATCGGCAGGAAAACCAACAAGTTCAGTGTTCGCAAACGGATAATGCATTTGTGCATACGGCATTGCACCCGAATCGAACCATACATCAATCAGGTCGAGCTCACGTTTCATGGGTTTACCCGATGCCGAAATGAGTATAATTCCATCCACATACGGACGATGTAAATCAATATTTTTAACGGCATAATTTTCGGCCGTATATTCGCCCACTTTAAAGTTCTTATATGGGTTTTCAACCATAAATCCAGCAGCTATTGATTTTTCTATTTCAGCTACCAATTCTTCAACTGAACCTATACAAATTTCTTCAGTTCCATCTTCGCTACGCCATATAGGTAGTGGAGTTCCCCAATAACGACTACGACTCAAATTCCAATCCTGCAAGTTTTCCAACCACTTACCAAAGCGTCCTGTTCCGGTTGACTGTGGTTTCCAGTTAATTGTATCGTTCAATGCCATCATTTCCTCGCGACAAGCTGTGGTTTTAACAAACCAACTATCGAGTGGATAATACAATACAGGCTTATCGGTACGCCAGCAGTGTGGATAACTGTGTGTATGCTTTTCAATTTTAAAAGCTAATCCTTGTTGTTTCAGCATGACGCAAATATCAACGTCCAAGGTTGTATCCTCGTCGGTTAAAGAGTTGTCGTATGCATTTTTCACATATCGCCCAGCAAATTCAGTATATATTTCAGTATTTACGTTTGATGATACGAATTCAGCACTTAAATCATTAATTTTAAAAAATTTTCCTGTGCGATCAACCATAGGCTGACGATTTCCGTCTTTATCAATGAGCAACAACGGAGGCACTCCATTTTGTTTAGCTACGCGGTCATCGTCGGCACCAAAAGTTGGTGCAATATGCACAATACCAGTACCATCTTCGGTTGTTACAAAATCGCCGGTAATAACTTTGAAAGCGCCTTCGCCCGGATTTACCCAAGGGATAAGCTGCTCATAAGGAATTCCCGCTAACTCAGCACCTTTTTTGCGATCAAGAATTTCGTATTCATTTTTACCCATTACAGTACCAAGTAAATTCTCTGCCAAAATAAGGTAGCAGTTTTCTTTAGTGTAAGGGTTTTGAGTTTTGAGTTTTACATAATCGATATTTGGTCCAACACAAAGCGCAGTATTCGATGGCAATGTCCAAGGAGTTGTTGTCCAGGCCAAGAAATATGTATTTTCTTCGTTCTGCAGTTTAAATTGTGCCACACAAGTGGTATCTTTCACATCGCGATAGCAACCAGGTTGGTTAAGTTCATGTGTTGAAAGTCCGGTGCCAGCAGCTGGCGAAAATGGCTGAATGGTATATCCTTTGTATAATAAGTTTTTGTTGTAAAGTTGTTTTAGCAACCACCACAATGTTTCGATATAACGATTATCATACGTAATGTACGGATCATTCATATCAACCCAATAGCCCATTTGTGTGGTTAGATCCTCCCACTCTTTGGTGTATTTCAATACATCCTTACGGCAAGCAGCATTATAATCGTCAACACTAATTTTTGTGCCAATATCTTCCTTGGTAATTCCAAGCGCTTTTTCCACACCTAATTCTACTGGTAATCCATGCGTATCCCAACCAGCTTTACGTTTTACCTGAAAACCTTGCATGGTTTTGTATCTACAAAAAACGTCCTTAATTGTCCGTCCCATAACATGATGAATTCCAGGCATACCGTTAGCCGAAGGAGGTCCCTCGTAAAAAACAAACGAAGGTTTACCTTCGCGAGTTTCGATACTTTTATGGAAAATATCAAGTTCCTTCCAACGTTTCAATTGTTCTTTGTTAACGTCGGAAAGATTAAGTCCGGAATATTCTTTAAACTTTGTCATATAAAAATGCGAATAATACCAATTAAAGCGAATTTAGTCAAATTAGGAAACAGTAATTAATAGCTATTTGATTAATGAACCAATCAAGTAATTAACAGACAACTAATTCTGGGGCGCAAAATTACAAAAAAAACACGAAGAATAAAACTGATTTTAATAATTTTAAAGTCAAAAAAAAGAGTTGCAAAATAATCCGCAACTCTTTGAAGTGAAAATATAATATGTTCTATTTATTTTGCAGGCTCAATCCCAAATGTAAATCCACCTTTTACACGTTCAATCAGTTCAGGCAGAATATCGGCATATTCGCCAACAATTCCAAAATCGGCAAAGTGAAACATCGAGGCTTTAGGATTATGATCGATAGCAATAATTTTTTCGGATTCTTTCATACCTGCTATGTGCTGAATAGCTCCCGAAATACCTACACCAACATATACTTTTGGGCGTACAGTTTTACCGGTTTGTCCAACCTGACGGGCATATTCTGAGAAACCTTCGTCCACCACCACACGGCTACATGCCCATTCGGCTTTTACACCTTTTTCTTTGAGTGCTTCAACCAATTTCTTGATCAACTCCAAGCCATCACTTGTTGTACCACGTCCACCAGCTACTATAATATCGGCATCGAATAAATTTACAGAATTACCTTCGCCACGAACGGTTTTCAGAATTTCAACTGTAAATTCTTTTTTGTCTAATTTTGGTTTGAAAGTGGATACAATTCCAGTGCGTCCTTCTACTTTAGCTGGCACTTCGAAAGTACCTGCACGGGCAGTTGAAATTTGTGGATAAACGAAACCAAGAATAGTTGCCAGTTTACTTTCACCATAAGTAGGACGACGAGAGTGAAGAATTGGTTTATTGATTACCTTTTCCTTACGGTTCACGTATTCACCAATTTCCAGTCCAGTACAATCGGCCGTTACACCACTACCAGTTTTTACACCAATACGAGGAGCAAGCTCACGACCTGAAGTGGTAGCAGCAAACAGAGCGATTTCAGGATTACGTTCTTTAATTACTTGTGCAAAGATGGACGAAAATGGCAATACCAAATATTCAGCTAATTTGGCGTCTTCTACCACAATTACTTCATCAGAACCATGTTCAAATAGCGTTTGAATTTGATCCGCAACATTGTTTCCAATCAGCAAAGTCATTATTTTTGTTCCTTCACCCAATTGATCAGCCAAATGACGTGCGGGAGTCAATAATTCGATAGATGGACGGGCAATTTTACCGTTGGCAATTTCGGCCCATGTCAAAATTCCTTTTGCACCATTACGATTGTCATAAAATGGAAATTCTGGTTTCTCAGCCGTTTTCTTTTCTGCTTTTTCTTTTTTCTCCAATACGTTTGCTCCTTTGGCATAATTAGCCAGCAAGCTATCAACCAACGTTGCTTCGTTATGACCTTGCGACATGATAATTGGAGCACGTTCGCTAACAATATTTACCACACCAGCTACAATAGTTGGCGAACCACTCAGCCCAATTTTTTCAGTACCTAAACCAATATCATCAATTCCGAAAACGGTCACTTTCGCATTGCGAGCCTTGATAGCTCCAATTAACGATGGTTTGCGTGGTGGAATTCCCGTTGGAGTTAATGAAATGGTACAAGGCATCGGAAGTTTCATCATCTGATAACCACCTTCGATAATGCGTTTTGCTATAACATTACCTTCACCATCGGCTTTTACGCTTTCAACAAATGTAGCTTGCGGAATACCGATGTTTTCGGCAACCTGCGATGGAACGTGTGCTGTATCACCGTCGCTGGTCTGACGACCTGCAAGTATGATAAACGGTTCTTTCGAGTCTTTGCTAAAGCCAAGATGTTTTAGCATAGTCGAAATAGCCAAACCAGTAGCGTATGTATCACTACCGCCGAGTTTTCGGTCAGAAAGGAGAAATGCTTCATCATAACCCATCGAAATTGCAGTTTTGAGTGCCACTTCGAATGAGCCAGGCCCCATTGAACAGGCAATCAGACGAGCATCGGGATATTGTTTTTTGAGTTGTAATCCAGCTTCAAGACCAAACTGACAGTCGATATTGATTATCGATTTTGCTTTCGTTCTGTCCATCAATCCATCGTCTCCCATACGCATTTCGGTTGGGAGTGGAACTTGTTTTATTAGACTTATAATTGTAAGAGCCATTGTTTCGTTAGTTTGAAAGTATTTAAAGTTTGAAAGTTCATAAAGTTTGCTTAATCAAAGACTACATATTTTGAAAATCAGGACCATTGCCACCATTAGGCACACTCCAGGTAATTCCATCGCCTGGTGTTTTAATATCGCATGTTTTACAATGCATGCAGTTTTCGGCATGAATACGCAATTCCTGATGTCCGTTTTTGTCGGTATGCAGTTCATAAACTTCCGACGAACAGAAGAACTGACACGGTGCACCATATTGTTTGATATTAATGGCTGCAAATGACTCAGGGTTATTGATTTTCACATGAGCCACCTGTTGTTCATCGTGGTTAACACCCGAGAAATACACATCGGTAGCTTTATCAAAAGTCAATACTTTATCAAAATCTAATTTATTTTTAAACCTTTCTTTAAATGGCTTTCCTTTGAAATCAGCCAATGTTTTTGTTGCATCTTTGTCCGGGTGAGATTTGAGGCGACCACAGAAACCTGCTCCACCAGTAATCAATTGAGATGCGAAATGCAAAGACCCAACAATAAGCCCTTTGGAGAATCCTTGACGGAAATTACGAACTGGGTATAAATCTTTGTAAATAACACTATCTTTGATTGAAGCTTCGTAAGCCGAAAGCGTTTTTTCTGAAAAATCGTTTTTACTCAATGCTTCAGCAGCTGTTTTAGCTGCTAAGATACCTGAAGTAATAGCTAAATGAACACCTTTCAGCGCAGGCATAGCAACTAGTCCGGCACTATCACCCACAATCATTGCATTATCAGTATACAATTTAGGAATAGAATACCATCCGCCTTCAGGTAATGTTTTTGCACCATATTCCACTAGTTTTCCTCCTTTGAGGTATTTTGCAATAAACGGATTAGTTTTCCATGCTTGAAATGCATCGTGGGCATCAAATGTTGGATCTTCGTATTCAAGTCCAATAACTAACCCAACCGCTACTTTATTGTCTTTAAGTCCATACACAAATCCACCACCAAATTCTTTCAAATTCAACGGATAACCCATGGTGTGATATACTTCACCTGGCTTGATATTACCTTCAGGCACACTCCACAATTCTTTTACACCCAATGAGTAAATCTGGCAATTTTTATCCTTTTCCAAATCGTATTTTGCAATAAGTTGCTTGGCCAGACTACCCCGTGTTCCTTCTGCAAAAATGGTTAGTTTCGCTTCAATGCGATTTCCGGGTTGGAAATTTTCCATTTCATGACCGTGGTGATCCACCCCTGTATCGATGGTTTTTGCACCAATTACTTTACCGTCTTTGTACAAAATTTCGCTTACTGAAAAACCTGTATAGATTTCTACGCCTTTTTCTTCGGCCTTAGTAGCCAAAAAGCGACAAACCTGACCCAACGAAGCGGTGTAATTACCTGCATTGCTCATGTAAGGTACATGAACAGGCAATTTGAACGAACCATTTTCGCTCAGCAAAACGGTTGAATCGGTTACTACTTTGGCATTGAATGGAATTTCGCTGAAATCAACATCAGGTAGTAAACTCTTGAAAACATCTGCTTTAATTACGGCACCTGAAATAATATGACTTCCAATCGAACTTCCCTTTTCAATTAGAAGAATTCGTTTGTTCAGCCCTTTTTGTTTCAAAGTGTCAGCTAAATGAATTGAAGTTGCTAAGCCTGAAGGGCCGCCCCCAATAATTAAAATGTCCGTTGAAACGGTATCAACTTTACTCATTTTTTTGTGTTCTAAAATTGTGTAATATTATTATTGTTTGTATTAGATTATATTTAAGAAGTTGAAAAATTGACATTCATCAAAACACACTAAAAATATCAAATTGCAATGTCGAGATGGCAATTTTATGTTTGCGGCACAAAAGTAATTAAAATAATTGGTCGACCAACTCAGAAAAACCAATTTTGGGGTTAAAAAATGCTAACAAACGCACAATCTCATATAAAATGTGCAGTAAGCCCGTTTATAATTTAAATCATTTTTTAAAAATGTATTAAAGAACTGTGAGCTAACAAGTAATGAAAACATCATACAAAACATTAATCAATTGCTTAGAAGAATATAAATTAGTTTTTTTAAAAATATATAAAAACTCTAGAATGTAATGTGAAATAACCCGTTACTTTATAAAAAAAAACTACTTTTGTGAGAATTATAAAACTGGAACAGTTTTTGATTAGAGAATTAATCAATTCAAAATATATTTAAATTATTAAATACAACAAACATGCTATTATCTATTTTATTACAGGCAGCTGGTCCAATCGTAGACTCGGTAAATACAGCAGTAAGTTCAATTCCAACGCAGACAGCGACTCCAACAGAAACTATGTCGATTTTAGACATTGTTATCAAAGGTGGAATAATTATGATCCCAATAGCCGTATTGTTTGCAACATCAATCTATATATTTATTGAGCGATTTTATACAATTCAAAAAGCATCTTCAAATGAAGGAAACTTTATGAATGACATACAAACAATGATTGAGTCTGATAAAATTGACAAAGCGATAGCATTGTGTGGCAAAAACAAATTTCCGATTGCACGCATGGTTGAAAAAGGTATCAAACGCATTGGACGCCCCATTAAAGAAATAGAGGAATCGATAGAAATTGTTGGGAAATTTGAGGTATATGAATTAGAAAAAGGCTTACCAATACTAGCAGTTATTGCAGGTATAGCACCTATGTTTGGATTTTTAGGTACGATTTTAGGTGTTATAAAAATTTTCTTTGATATATCACAAACCAGTGATGTTAGTATTGGTGCAGTTTCGTCGGGACTTTATGTAAAAATGGTTTCAAGTGCTTCTGGGCTTGTCGTAGGTATTTTGGCCTATATATTTTACAATTGGTTGAATATAAAAATTGCAAAAGTGGTTAATAAAATGGAGCGAAACGCAATGAATTTTATTGACTTTTTACAGGAACCAAACGTATGAATCTACAATCAAGAAGAAACAAGCCACATGCAGAGGTTTTTACTGCGGCGCTGAATGACATCATGTTTTTCTTAATGTTATTCTTTATTATCATATCCACACTTCTGAACCCAAGTATAATTAAACTCAATTTACCAAGTGCTAAAAACTCGCAATCGATTCAGAAAAAAGAAATTCAACTTTCGGTAAATAAAGAATTACAGTACTTTATCGATAACAAGCAAGTGGCATTTCAGCAAATAGAATCGGTATTAGCAACAGAAATGGCTAGCGATCGTGAAGCTTTTGTGGTTATTCGTTGCGACAATAGTTTATCTGTTCAAGAATTAGTAAATTTGCTCGAAATAGGTAATAAACTAAAAATCAAGATGATTTTGGCAACTCGCAAAAAATGATTTATATCAGATTTTTTAATCATCCACTTGATTTACATAAAGCTGTATCAAAATAATTAATTGATACAGCTTTATTTAGATAGAAGTATGAAGCATGTAAAAAATGAAATTGTTCAAAGGCTTTCAAAAAAGTCATGTCATTGCAACTGTATCCACATTGCTAATACATTTGCTGCTTCTGATACTTATAGGTAATAATTTTTCAGAAGAACAATCCTCAGCATTATCAGATGCCGATTTATACAATCTTGATGCTAATCTTGAAGATTTTATAACCGAAGATTTTAACCAAAAACCAGTTGGTAAAGATCCACTTGCTAACGAAAGTAACAAAGACAGCGAAAGCATTTCAAAAGACAATGGTGCTGTAAAAGCAATTGCTTCAACTACTCCTCCCCTACCTGAAACAAATACCGAAGTGGTTGAACAAACACCTCTTGACACTGTAGTGAAAAGAATTGAACAAGTACAATTACTCAAAGTTGATACACCTCAGGTAAAATCGGAAGACATTGCTATGATTGCCTCACTTTCGAAAAAGAATACAAATAAAACCTCATCATCTAAGCATTTCAACAATGAAAAAGAACGTTATGATTATTATTTAAATAATTACAAGATGATTCGAAATTTTCGAAAAGTATATCCTTATGCTTTGAAAACACGCGAAATAATTGAAACATTAAATGCACAATTAGCCTCAATACCATCCGATGCCGAAAAAAGAAAACTGATTAGAGACACAGAAAAAGAATTGTTTCAGGAATATGAATCGGCAGTTCGAACCATGTCAACCTCACAGGGTAAATTATTATTGAAACTTATTGCCCGAGAAACAAATAAAACTGCTTTCGAACTTATAAAAGGCTACAAAGGAGGCTTTACAGCTTCGTTTTGGTATGGAGTTGGCCGAATTTTCAATACGGATCTAAAATCGGAATTTCACAAAGAAACCGAAGATTCGCTTATTGAAGATGTGCTGACTAAATATCAGAAAAACGATTTATATTAATTAGAGTCAAGATTAAAGAATATAAAACCAAGAATGATATAAAAAACGCGAATGAAAAATAAATCATTCGCGTTTTTTAGTTATTAAAATGTCCTATATTATTTAGTAGGAATTCTCATTTTGTAGAAAGAACGCCAAACAAATACCAAAGCAATAGCAAGAAAACCAACACCAACCAATGCTGTGTAATCGAATGTATTGCTAGTAACCGCATCTAATCTCATTTCTAATGCAATTTCAGTTGCCAACAATCCAAATAATGTAGAGAACTTAATAATTGGATTCAATGAAACAGATGAAGTATCTTTAAAAGGATCGCCCACTGTATCGCCAATAACGGCAGCTTCGTGTAATGGGGTGTTTTTTTCTTTCAAATCTACTTCAATTACCTTTTTAGCATTATCCCATGAGCCACCAGCATCAGCCATATAAATTGCTTGGAACAAACCAAAAGTAGCAATAGAAATCAGATAAGCTACAAAGAAATTGCTATCGAAGAATGCAAAACCCAATGTAAAACAGATTAATGCAACAAAGATATTCCACATACCAGTTTGTGCGTATTGGGTACAGATTTTTACCACTTCTTTCGAATCTTCAATATTAGCCTCTTTATTATCTAAATTAAAAGTACTTTTGATAAATTCTACAGCGCGATATGCACCTGTAGTTACAGCTTGCATCGAAGCGCCACTAAACCAGAACACAACAGCCCCACCGCAAATCAATCCTAATAATATTGGAGCAGAAGTTAATGATACGCTCAACAAACCTTTGCTTTCTAATAATAAAATAATGGAGAAAATCATGGTTGTTGCACCTACAACGGCTGTTCCAATTAATACGGGTTTAGCAGTCGCCTTGAATGTATTACCTGCCGAGTCGTTGGCTTCGAGATAATGTTTTCCCATTTCAAAGTCAGGAGTAAAGCCAAAGTCTTTCTCAATTTCTTCTTTGATATTAGGAATTTGATCAATTTGTGAAAGTTCAAAAATTGATTGTGCATTGTCTGTTACCGGTCCGTAGCTATCTACAGCAATGGTTACAGGACCCATACAAAGGAAACCAAATGCAACTAAACCGAATGCAAAAATTGAAGCATGTGGTCCAAGAATTGATGTAAGCCCTAACTGACTGATAAAATATGCACCTGTCATTAATACCACGATAAGCATACCTGTCCAGAAAGAACCGAAGTTACCCGATACAATACCTGAAAGAATATTAAGCGATGGCCCGCCTTCGCGTGATGCAGTTACAATTTCTTGTACGTGAGCCGATTTTGAGCTCGTGAATAGTTTTGTAAATTCAGGAATCAACACAGCAGCCAATGTACCACAACTAATAATGCCTGCCAGTTTCCACCAAAGTGAAGCGTCGGCAGCATTTCCTGTTATTTGTGCTAAATCGCCTACTAATAAATAGCTCATTAAGAATGAAGTAGAGATACTTAAAATAGCAGCAATCCAGATTAAACGCATAAGTGGAGCTTCAAAATCAAACATTTTAAGTCCTTTGTACTTGCGTTTCGAAATAGCATCATTAATAAAGTACGATAAACCTGACATAAGATCCATCAAGAAGCGCATACCAAAAATCCACACAATTAATTTAGCCTGAATTTCGCCAATCATTTTGGCATCGCCCGGAAATGCAAATGGAACAGCTAATGTAATAAATGTAATAAGCGCAACACCTGTAACACCGTAAGTTTCAAAACCATCGGCAGTTGGACCTACGCTGTCACCAGCATTGTCACCTGTACAGTCGGCAATTACGCCCGGATTACGAGGATCGTCTTCTTTTACTTTGAAAACCACTTTCATAAGGTCTGAACCAATGTCGGCAATTTTAGTAAAGATACCACCGGCAATGCGTAATACACTGGCACCTAGCGATTCACCAATAGCAAAACCAAGGAAGCAAATTCCTACAATTTCGCGTGGTACAAAGAGTAGAATTACCACCATCATAACTAACTCGAGTGAAATAAGGAATAAGCCTACGCTCATTCCAGCTCTTAATGGTATGTCAACTACATTCCAAGGAGTACCACGAAGTGAAGCAAAAGCAGTACGCGAGTTAGCATAGGTATTGATGCGAATACCATACCAGGCAACAGCATACGAACCACCCATACCAAGTATAGAATAAAATAATACATATAATAGTTGTTATATAAGTTATAATTATATGATATAAAAGTTGTTACTTTGCAAA
>JBMOHZ010000042.1:0-11518 GCA_049317585.1 Paludibacter sp. | reverse complement strand
AAAAGAGATATTTAGTTTTCAATTATTAATCAAAACTAACTTAGTCCCCCTTTAGGGGTTAGGGGTCAATATTATGAAAAAACACATCCTATTTCTATCGGCTCTTCTCATGTCATTGGCAGCTTTTTCGCAACCAACCGACAATCCATATAAAACAAAATATGGCGCTGCGCCTATTTGGACCAACGATATTCGTTGGGATAAAACGGTAAATATACTTGACTTTGCAGTTCCAAGTCAAACATCGTGGGATGCAGCTCTCACAGCTGCCATGTCGGCAGTAAGCACTTCGGGTGGTGGAGTGGTTTATTTTCCTGCGGGAACATATAACTTTTCCTACAATGTTACTTTGCCCACAGCAGTTGTGTTGAGAGGTGAAGTGCCTGTTTACAATAATGCCAAAGTAGATTCTTTTGCTCCGCCTGCGCGATTGATTTTTCCAAAATACGAACCTACTTTTGTGGGCGATGGAACTCCCAATTCAACCGCTTTTAAGTCAATTTCAGGAAATGGAATTCAAAATGCAGGATTGGTACATTTGGACATCAATCGCGGTCGGGTTTATCTGGGTGGAGCATCGCGCAATATTTTAGTTTTTGGTATCCGCCTAAACAATGTAGCCCAACCACAAACTGATATTCCCTCTAACTTCAGTTATATGGAGGGCTGGCAGCGGTTTTCATATCGCCATTGCCGAACAATTTCGGTTTATGTGTCCGAAAATGGTGCCATTGTAAACAGCCGCTTTCACGATTTGACCAATAATTTATACCATCCCATTGCCGACGATAGTTACGCACAACCTCAATATGTGGTAAAAGGTCGTTACAAAACTTCTCGTATTACCCCCACAGGAGTGCTTACTTCGGAAGTAATAGGTGGAGTTACGGTTGATACTACGCACATGGAGCATGGCGAGCGTATTAAGTTCGATTATTTGGCACATTATGGCATATCAATTAGTGGTGCATTTGTAGATCCTTCTACGCTCGCAAAACGCATTCATCAGCAAATAGAAATAACGGATAACTGGATTTATAATACCATGCGTGTAGCCATTTTTGCACAAGGTATTGGTGTGAAAATTAATGGAAATATAACGCGTGATTTGGAAGATAAACGTATTTTTATCGACCCAACCGGAGTGAAATTGGTCTCAAACAACTCTGCCACTTATGAGAACCGAAGCATGAATTTTGCTGGCGATAATATTACAATTTCGAAAAATGACCTGAGAGTGTATAGACACAAAATACTATATACCAACTATTCCAGCGTAGATGGAGAAGGTATTTTGATGCAAACGCAGGATAAGTGGGGAGCATGGATGGATGGAATCAATATACTGAACAATAAATTAAATTCATATATAGGTTTTTATGATTTGAATTTTGACCAACGAAATTTGAATATTTCTGGAAATAATTTAATGAATTTAGGCAATATATTTATTTTCAAAAAAAATATTGCTTTCAGGTTAGATAATGTTTTTGTTGAGAATAATGATAGCGTAAATAGTATATTAGTTGGCAATAAAGCAACTGCTGATTCTTATCAGACAGTTGGAAACAATCTATTTATTCGCAACAACAAAGGCATTGGGTCGTTAAAATACCCCTGTCAGTCGGTGGTTTCGGGAAATACAGGATTTACTAATACGGTGAATACTTGCCCCGATGATTTTAATGTCTTGTTAACCGTTACACCTAGTTTTGGTCAACAAGCGGTGTCAAAAAATGCCGAAATATCAGTTACTTACCCACACGCCTTAAGTGCTGTGGATTTAACTGGAATTACACTTGTAGGCGAAACAGCAGGAAGTGTCAACTCTGTAGCTTCGGTTGCAGGTCAGAAATTAAGTATTGTTCCTGCTGTAAGTTTGTTGCCGAACCAGAAATACAGCATTACCATTCCTGCTGGTGCAGTTAAAAGCGCTTCCACTTCGGTTGCTAATACGCAGCTTGGCTGGTGGTTTATAACACAAGCCCGCCCTTACTATCAAACCATTACTCCAGCCAATGGAGCCACAGGAATTAGCAACCTGACTCCAATACAAATTCAGTGGGCAAATCCAATAACTATAAGCGATGCTTCTAAGATTAAAATATTGGATGCAGGTAATGTGCCTGTGTCAGGTCAAACGCTTCAATGGGATGCCAGCACCAACATTCTTACGGTGTTACATGATGCATTAATGCCAAATTCAACCTACAAAGTAGTAATTGATGCTGATGCGATAATGAATGTTGATTTGTTTGGAAATGAAGCTATCGAATGGACATTTAACACGGGTTCTGTCACATTAACAGATTTCGCACATCCAACTATTGATAGTTTGTCATTAACAATATATCCCAATCCAGCAAGTGATTTTATTTGCATTCAATCATCTGATAATACAAGTATTTCAGGATATAAAATGATTTCTGCCAGTGGGACTGTACTAAAAACGGTGGAGTCAAAACAAAACCAATCAGTTGTAAATATTAATGTAAGAGATTTGCCCAAAGGAATGTATTTTATTGTTCCAATGGGAAAATTGAATGTAAAAGCATCTAAGTTTATCAAACAATAAATTAATTTCATTTTTTTTCGAAAATCTATAAATGAAAAATTTATTCATTGTCTTTTTCCTATTACTCACAAGCTTATCTTCATCCTTTGCGGCTGTTTATCAACCAAAATTGACGAGTAAGGTAATACAGGCACTCGATTTTTCGGTACAGCAATACAAGCTGATGGTGACAAGTTTGCCCGATACCACTACCTACCCGCGTCGCACCAAATCGGCAACCGATGGAACGTTGGTAACCGTAAAAGCGGGCGATTGGACCAGTGGATTTTTTCCCGGTTGCCTTTGGTATTTGTACCAATATACCGGCGATGTATATTGGAAAACAAATGCATTGAAGTGGACAGGCAATTTGAAGTCGCAAAAAACAAACACCAATCAAGGGCACGACCTTGGTTTTGTGATGAACTCTAGCTATGGAAATGCTTTTCGAATGACGGGCGATAGTGCCTATGTGCCCATTCTGGTGGAATCGGGACAAACTCTTTCCAACCGTTTTTCAGCAGTGGTAGGTTGTACCAAATCTTGGAATTCGGGCAGTTGGGCTACTTGGTCAAATAATACAGGCAGTTGGTCGTTTCCTGTGATTATCGACAATATGATGAACTTGGAATTACTTTTTAAAACGTCTCTATTTACGAATGACAGTAATTTTTACAAAAAAGCCTGTATCCATGCCAACACCACACTTTTAAATCACATTCGTCCCGATAGTAGTACCTTTCATGTGGTGGATTACGATAATGCTACTGGTTTGGTTAGGGCTCGTGGAACCAAACAAGGTTTGGCAGATGGGTCTTGCTGGTCGCGCGGACAAGCTTGGGGAATTTACGGCTTTTCGATGATGTATAAATTCACACGAAATAGCGTCTATTTAAATACTGCTAAAAAACTGCTAGGTTATTATTTGAAAAATAAACCTGCCGATCATATTCCATTTTGGGATTATAATGTAACCACTATTCCGAATACCTATCGTGATGCATCGGCTGCTGCCATTACTTCATCCGCATTAATCGATTTATACATAAGCACCAACGATAGTAGCTATCTTATTTATGCCGAGAATATCATTCAATCATTAAGCACAACCGCTTATACCAATGCACTGGGCACGAAAGCCAATTTTATTTTATCGCATTCTACGGGTGGAACCAACGGTTACGAGCCCGATGTTTCGCAAAACTATGCAGAGTATTATTATATCGAAACCTTAGTAAAATACCTTAGCTTGGATGCGAATTATCAGCCTGCAAACCATATTCCCGAAATCAATACCAAACAATTAGAATCAGGAACAAAAGGCGTTTTTTATTCCAAACAACTCGATATTTTTGATTTTGAAGGAGATAATTTTATAGTTAGTTGCTCCAACTTACCAGCCGGATTAACCATAAACAGTAGCGGTTTTATTAGCGGAATTCCACAGAACGAAGGAGTGTATGAACTGAATATAAGAGCAAGTGATGGAAAACAGGAGAATATTAAACTCTTGAAATTGGTTGTAAGCGCTTCAACGGCAATTGCTGATACTTATTCCAACAAGGGTTTTCATATCATTCAACAAGGCGATGGAAATATAGTTGTAAATACTGACTGTGGAATAACGTACGATAAAATATTCCTGAATATTTTCAACACGTCCGGTCAGCTACTATTATCGCAGATGTCAACACACACACAAAATTTCTGGCATCTTGTTTTGCCTGATAATGCAAGAAATCAACTACTTATTATAGAAGTTTCAACCGATAATAATCAATTCATTCGGCAAAAATTGGTTGCTAATTAATGTTGTAATTATAACAAAAAATGGTGGGAAAATTTTTCCCACCATTTTTGTTTATAGAATCAATCTATCACTTATTTAATCGTAATCTTTTCGATTCTCTTGTTAATACCGTTATTTGTTTCAACCAAATAAACTCCGGCTTGCAACTGACTTACATCAATTTTAAGCGTTTCGCCAGCTTTTCCTTGCGTTGCAATTAATTGCGCACCCAATAAATTAGTGATACTTACACGAGCATCCACAGCCATTGTCACGTTAAGTAATCCTTTTGCAGGTACTGGATAAATAGCAGTAACCATTTTTGGATTGTCTAATGCCGTCGAAATAGTTGAGAAACTAACCGCTTGCAGTCCAGTGGTTTTAATTACTTCGCTTTGAACTACCGAATAAACCTTATATGACGTGTTAGCTGATAAACCAATAATTGGAAGTGTTGCCTCCACATTTTTGGATACTACCAAATTGCCTTTAATTGCAGCTACTGCATCGGATGCATCTTTTCCTGCTATCACTTGTGCTTCGGTTGGTGGAGCATCAGCTTCGGGTAAAACCACATAATATGCTTTACCTGCACGGGTGTTTTTTACCAACAAATCGGCACTTCCTGATGCAATTGTTCCTGTTTTTGGATAAGTTGCTGTCCAGGTTGGTGCAGTTGCCAGGTCATATACCTGAATGGTTTGGTTTATTCCTCTAAATAACATTAACCCATTCAAGGTGTACGTAAATGAACCTCTTCCTATACCTCCGGATGTTAGTCCAGTATTGAAAGGAGTCCAAACAACTCCATTGTCTTCAGATTTATAAATAGAATTCATTTGGTTCAAAAACAGTAAGTCTTCACCATACTCATTCATGCTGGCGCCTTCACTTTGAGCTTTGCTATACCCTTTATCTGCAAAATTTGCTACTACATTGTCATCAATAACTCCCCCAACACAATCACGGTTTGATGAAGCGTCATTTTGTCCGCCAACAAATGCATACGATGCTCCTTTATACTCTCTCATAAATGAGTACTTAATATTAGCAACAATATTACCAGAAGTTTCACGGGTGTACCAAGTCAAACCATGGTCTTTGGAAAACATAAAACCAGCACGTGCAGGACAAATTAAGGTATTTGTAGTTGCATTGTATCTGAAAATACCTGAAACCATATACCTACCATCAGAACCATTGTAAAATCCTGCCGATCTTGCTGTTGGCGAATCTACTGTTCCCGTTAAAGTAAAATTTTCAGCCCATGTAGCACCACCATCAGCCGAACGGAAAATTCCAACCGGAACTTCTGCAAATGCACCGCCTGCAAAAATATAGTCAGTGCCACCTGCATTATAAGCCGTTATTTGTGGTAAAATAGTATAGTTCTTCAAGGCAGCCACTGGTTCCCAAACATCAACTATCAATTTATGAACCACCTGATTGATGGATGCATAAATGTTTGTAGCAGAGAAGGTTATTGAAGTAACATTTTTTGCCACATCATTGGTAGCCAATCTTGTCCAGCTTCCTTTACCTGTTGTCGATGTAAATACACCATTACTTGTAGCGGCATAATACAAACCATTATTGAACTTAATATCAGTAATATTTACCGCAGCATTTGTTGGTAATCCAACCGATTTGGATACCATATTTGTTCCGTCGTATTTGTAAACACCAACGTTTGAGCAGATATAGGCATTAGCACCATCTGGTAACACGATACTGCTTTTGGCAACATCCATTATGCTTTCGCTCCAACCGGTTCCGTTATTCATAGATAAACCGGAATAATTTGTGGCAGCAACAATATTAGGTCCAACCTTAGCAAATGATAATACCGCAGTTGCTTCGCGATTTACTAATCCTGTACTGTTTGCAACCCAATTGTAAGTGCCACTGGTACAGCTGTATATTCCTTTGTGATTGAAATCTTTAAACGCTCGTTTTGTAGCTGCATAAATGGTTGTTCCATCTTTGTAGAAATAACGGATACGTTGATAAAATTTCGAGTTGTCATTACGCGCATTAAGGCTTGCTGACATATTCCCTGTCACCTTCAAACCTGCGCTCACATCCGACCACGTGTTAAATGCCGGATCGTAAAGACGTGCACCAGTTTTGTCGTTATCAAAGCCGACAAGTAATTTGTTATCGTCATTGATCATTGATAAAATGTTTTTCGAATCTGCTGGAGTAGGTAGTAATGAGTCCTTTGGGTGCGGAATTAAAGCCCATGTGCCTGCTAAATTTGCATTTTTTACAATTCCACCGCCATTGGTACCCACATAAAGGTCAGTGCCAATAAAAGCCATTTGAGTAAGACTATTGTTGGGAATTGGAGCAGTACCCTTTGTTCCAATCTTTGTCCATGCTAAAGGACTAACTGTTCCATCGGCTTTCCAAACACCATTAGCAGTAGTAAAATAAATGTTGTTGCCATTGGTAATCATGTAAAGTACTGCCTCAGTTGTAGCAACAGTAAATCCGCCATTATCAGCAGCCCAGTTTTCGCCAGCGTCCGTTGATGTGTAAATACCTGAACCATTAATGGCTACAACCAATTTAGAACCTACTTTAACCATAGTTAAAGCTTCCTTAGGAGGAGGAGTTCCAAAACCGGTAATGTCAGTTGTTTCCCATTGGGCAAATCCAATCAATGGAAACAATAATAAAATTGCTAGTAATAAGTTGTTTTTTTTCATTTGTAAATAATTAATAAGTGTTAATAATATGATATGATAACTATGACGAAATAAAATTGAGATTGCACTAAAGATTTTGCAAAAAAACACCGAATTTTAAAATTAAACTTATAGTAGTCGATTATTCCGAGACACTAAAACGTTTATCGATCCACCAAAATGCTTCTAACTACTTATTTATTCCTTAATTATTTTGTAGTTTTCATTATCTATTCGTAGCATATATACGCCTTTCGAAAGTGCCGATAAGTCCATATTATCTGTATTGCAGCTTTCTTTAAGTGTTATGCCTTGCAGGTTAAAAGCCGCAATTTGTTTTGCACGCTTGAAATATACGAGCCCTTTTGTGGGGTTTGGATATAGTTTTGTTGGGTATAAATTTGCATTTGTCTGTTCATCGGCAGTAATCGCATTCAGCGTGTAAAGTCCAACAACCTCATCCGGTATTAACGCTCTGTCATACACTTTTACCTCATCTATCAATCCTGTGTAATTATCATTATTTCCTCCTGCAATAGCGCCTAAACCAAACACATCGGCTTCTGTTTTTGTGCCAATACATGCATCGCTGGTGTGTGCGGCAATACTTGTAAATGTGGCATTAAAATCCAATACTTTCACCGTGTTTTCGTACAATTTTATATTTCCTTTGTTGAAAACCATCACCAGATGTACCCATTCATTTTTCTTTGTAAAAACATATTGACTTGAGAATAGTTTTGTTGCATCGGGCTCAACTACGCCTACTGTTAGTTGGTTGTTTATAAATTTCAAGGTAATTCCATGTGAAGTTCCTCCTTCTTCGTAAATGACTTTATTTCCAGATGTGTCGGACGTTTTAATCCATAACGAAACTGTTTTTGCCGAAAACATTTTATTAAAATAATTGCTACCTCCAACAGGCGTAATAATCAAACCGCCTGGCTGACCAGCTACCAGTTTGAGCGAATGTGAACCGAATTTGGCATCGGTTGAGAACTCGTAATGACCGCTCCCGGTAAGGTTCATGCCATTTAGCGATTTTTCCAATAAGCTATTATCCAATGTCCAGTAAATAGGCGACTCATCCAATGGTACTGGTAATTTGGATGAGTTTCCTACGGCCCTGGCATTTGCTTTGAGGTTAGTGTCAAAAGCAGTACCAGCACTTTTCACAGTATTAAAAGTGGTGGTATTGCTCGATTTGATATTAATGCTTTCAGCAGGGTCCGTCACAACATTAAAAAGAGCTTCGGGCTGAGTAAGGTTTTGGTAAGTGCCTCTCACACCATCATTTCCTAACACCAATACACTTTGGTACAAATGGCTATAATGCATTTTCAAATCGCCCATTCGAACAGCTTGTAAATTGACATCATTATAATAATAAAATGCAGCAGTTGGTGACGTTGCATCAGGCGTACCGTTCATTAATGATATAATATTCTTTCCATCAATAGTCTTCACAGGGAGTGATGCTCCGGTAATATTGCAGATGGTAGGCAAGAAATCCATGTTCGTAATAATTTCATTGCTTGTTTGCCCAGCAGGGATAGCATTAGGCCAATACATTATACATGGAACTCTGTGTCCCCCCTCAAATACTGTGTTTTTGCCTTTGCTCATATTGCCAACTGACCCGGCATGATTTCCAAAGATTGCCCACGGACCATTGTCGGAGGTGAAAATAATTAAAGTATTATTGGTAATCCCTTTTTGTTGAAGTATTTTGAGTACTTCTCCCACCGACCAATCTATTTCAGCCATCACTTTGCTATACAATCCATTAGGAGATGAATTTTGAAATGCATCACTCACAAAAAGTGGGGTGTGAGGCATGGAATGTGCGAGGTATAGGAAAAATGGTTGATTCAAATCGGCTTTTCGGGTAATAAAATCTACCGCGCGCTCAGTATATCGTTTCGTCAGGTTTCGCTGGTCGGGATTTACTTCCAAGGTAGTGTAGCGCTCAATAAGTGGCAAGTTAGGCCATATTGTAGCTGGGTCAAAGGTGTTTGCTGGCGACATATCGTTGGAGTATGGCAAGCCAAAAAACTCATCAAATCCATGATTGGGTGGTAAAAAAACTTTGTCGTGTCCCAAATGCCATTTTCCAACGCAGGCTGTGGCATAACCTAAGGGTTTAAGCAATTCAGGTATTAGTTGTTCGTCGGGGTTAATTCCTTCCAGACTATTTGCGTAGGTTGGAGCTAATACTTTGGGTATGCCTACTCTAACAGGATAGCAGCCGGTTAAAAGTGCGGCTCTTGAGGGTGAAGATACTGATGACGCAACGTAGCAATGATTAAATTTGATGCCGTTGGTAGCCAGAAAATCAATTTTTGGGGTAGATGAAATGGTAGAACCATAACAGCTGGGATCTCCCCATCCCGCATCATCTAAGTTGATAATTACTATGTTTGGCTTTTGGGCTGACGAAGTTCCTGAAAGTAATATTGCACCGGTAAAAAGCAGGGATGCATTGCGTTTTTTGTAAATCATAAATGTTGAGTTGTACGTGTTTTTCTATTGTGCAAAGTCAAAGTTAGGTCAAGAGTACTGTGGAAAATAGAAAGATGGTTTCTACTTTTGATGTTTCTGCTTTTTATGACGAAAAATAATGAGAAATATCCTAAAGTGAGATATGAATTACAGTTTTATTTAAAATAATTTTTAGTATGCGTTCCATTTTTGGGACTAGCAGATATGGAATATAAATAGTTCAGCATTTTTAGTTGTTTTTTGTGCTTTTCGGAGTGTTGCTAATTTTAAAAAGATTTAAGGTGAAGAAACCATTTAACCGTCATAACCAATGAAAAAAGTAGTTGAGCGAAAAAATCCATGAGCATAGAAATGCCTTTCTCAAAAATCACTGAGTAATATGAAAAGAAAATCAATTTTAGTTCTTTGTTACCTCTTTTTTGTATGCACTACTTTTTCGCAGACTACAGATTCAGTTTTGTTGCTTTTGAAGCAGAAAGTAAAAAGTTTTGTGCTTGCCGAAGATTTTAAAGTGGAAGATTTTACAATTAATGGCTTTGAAACTGATAATGATATTGACGAACTATTGGGGAGGCTTAAACCAAATGGCAGTTGGTCGGATATAGATTATACCGATAGTTCACATGCACGCTGGATGCCGGCAATGCATTGGAAGCGGCTTTTTAAACTTTCGCTTTTGCTTACAGATAATAAATCCAGGTTTTATGGCGATACTATTGTTTTAAATAGGGTGCTAACGGCAATGGAATACTGGACAATAGCAAGTCCTGTTTGCCCAAATTATTGGTGGAATGCCGCTGGTGTTCCTTTATATATGGGTCCGGCAAGTTTCCTTTTGGAAGATAAACTATCACCTACACTCAAACAAAAAATTGTTGTAGCTCTCAATCTTTCAGTTAAACCCGATTATTATGATTATCATGGTGTGGCAACCGGACAGAATCTGCTTTGGTTAGCCAACGCCCACCTGTATGCATCGCTACTCGCCAATGATAAAACTGGTATAGACCGTGTGTTTTCAAGCGTTTCGGCCGAAATTAAAATTACCGACAAGGAGGGCATTCAACCCGATTATTCTTTTCACCAGCATGGTGCTATGCTTTATTCATTTGGATACGGTAAGGCATTTATTTCAAGAGCTGCAAGTTATGTTTATTTAGCGAAAGGTACTGCTTGGGAATTTCCAAAAGCGAAAGAACAAATCCTTTCCAATTATTTGTTGGAAGGCCAGCAATGGATGACACGTAATAGTTTTTTTGATTTCAATGCTTTTGGACGTGAAATTACACGCGAGAATTTTGCGGTTTACCCATTGGAACAAGCATGCAAAATGTTGGCACTAATTGATACGGTAAATGAGCCCGAATATCAAAAATTCCGTAACCAACTAAGTACAGGACAACGCAAAACTCCTTTGGTTGGAAATAGAAATTTCTATTGCTCCGATTTTATGGTGCACCAACGACCGAATTATTATTTTTCGGTCAGAGGCACTTCCAACCGCACTGTGGGTTCGGAATCGGGTAATGGCGAAAATCAAAAGGGCTTTTATTTGGGTAAAGGAAATACTTTTTTAGTCAGGCGAGGTGATGAATACAAGGACATTTTCCCTGTATGGAATTGGCGCAAATTACCCGGAAGCATTATTCAACAAAGTAATGAGCCATTGCCACTTTTTGATTGGGGAAAGGGCACATCAGGCAATACATCGTTCGTTTATGGTGTGAGTGATGGCATGTATGGATGTTTTGGCTACGATTACGATTTTGAACAAATCAAAGCTAAACGCGCTTGGTTTATGTTCGATAAAGAAATTGTGTGTTTGGTGGCGGGACTCTCAACAAATGGAAAAAATGTTTTTTTTCAAACCATTAACCAATGCTTATTGCAGGGGGAAGTAAAAGTGGATAAGGCTATTCTCAAACCAGAAACGCGGCTGACCAAAAATACAAAATGGGTGATACATGATTCTGTAGCTTATTA
>JBMOHZ010000041.1:0-11682 GCA_049317585.1 Paludibacter sp. | reverse complement strand
TTTCCATAAAAATACCCCAAAAGTTTTTTGTCTAACTTTTGGGGTACAGTTCAATTAAATGATTCGGCTTTTTTGTAGATTTCAATATTTATTTTACACTCACTTTCAAAGGCTGTTTAATTTGCTTGCTGAATTTTTCAACAGCATCGAACCAATCTTTATCCGTTGGAAATTGCCATTTGCTCCAAGCTCCACCAAAATAATAGGTAAAATTGCTTTCAGTTTTGTAATTTGCAGTTATCAACAAATGATTATCTTGATTAGCAAAAGTTATTGCTTTAGAAGGAATCACAACTCCCACATAATTTCGTCCTGAAGCAAGTTTCGCATCCGAAACTGCATCCTCGGCATAAGCAATAGTGCCTGATTTAAGGTTGGAATGTTTAACACCTTTTTCGTCGTGTGTAAAAATACCGGCCGCCAATTGAAACGGTTGAACCTTACCCGTGTACTTCACAACAGCTTTATTTAGTGCTGAACCAGCGTAAGTTGTAATGGTAATTTGCTGACTAAGCGTTTCATTAACAAGTTTAACTTTGTCGTAATACAAGGTGAAAACCGAGCGCAATGGACCAATTTCGTTAATTTCGTAACGGTTGAAATTATCGCCTACTAAAAGTTTCCCGTTTTGATAGGGAGCAATTCCACCGGCACCCAATGTATGCGCCACTTTATAACAATCGAGTCCGTTTCCCCTGTCAACATGATAGGTAAGTCCATTTTGAAGTTCATCCCTATATCGTTTACTTACAATGGTATCCGTAGTGCGTTTCAACCAAAGGTCTACGCCATTGCTCGGATTTTCTTTGGCCAAAGCCGGTCCGTACATGCGATAAGCAGCCAAATCGTTTTCCCATGCAAAATCATCCTTGCGTTCAGGAACAAAACGAGCAAAAGTTTTATATTTCACTTCGGCAGGTTTTCCTTCGCTAAGTTGATAAATTGTTGTAGATTTTGCATTTACATCAGCTTGAAAAATAAATCCAGCAACTGTTTTATCTTGATTATAAATCAATTGATACCCAATTTCCTGTCCTTTTTCATTTCTCAACACAAATTGTTTACTAAAAAAAGCCGAGTTGTTCTTACAAACTTTCACTTCCAACATTTCAGCAGTACGGTCAAAGTCAGCGGTATTTTTAACCACAATTTGTTTTTGAGCAAAAATGCCGGAAAAACAAAAAAACGCAAGAAAAACAATACCCGTAAAGCTTTTCATAATTGTTATTTATTAATTGTTAATTATCAATCACTTAGGTTGTTTGCCAATATACGCCAAAATTCCACCATCAACATACAAAATATGTCCGTTAACAAAATCGGAAGCTTTTGAAGCTAAAAAGATAGCTGGTCCATCCAAATCTTCAGGATTTCCCCAACGAGCTGCCGGTGTTTTTGCAATAATGAATTGGTCGAATGGGTGACGTGAGCCATCTGCTTGTGTTTCGCGGAGAGGCGCCGTTTGCGGTGTAGCAATATAACCTGGACCAAGGCCATTACACTGAATGTTGTATTCGCCATATTCCGAAGCAATATTTTTTGTCAACATTTTCAAACCGCCTTTAGCAGCTGCGTAAGCCGACACAGTTTCGCGACCTAACTCACTCATCATGGAGCAAATATTGATAATTTTACCCGCACGTTTTTTCATCATGCCAGGAAGTACCGCTTTGGCCATAATAAACGGACCATTCAAGTCAATGTCAATCACCAAGCGAAATTCGGCAGCAGTCATTTCGTGCATCGGAACACGTTTAATAATTCCAGCATTGTTTACCAAAATATCAATAACGCCCACTTCTTTTTCAATTTGAGCAATCATAGCATTTGCTTGTTCCTCGTTGGTTACATCACACACATAACCATGCGCTTTAATACCTTCAGCAGCATAAGCAGCAGTACCTTTATCAATCATTTCCTGATTAATATCATTAAACACTATGGTTGCACCCGCTTTAGCATAAGCACTTGCAATCGAAAAACCAATTCCGTACGATCCGCCTGTTACAAGCGCAATTTTGTCGTTTAATTCAAATGGATTCATTTTATTGAGTTTATAAAGTTTGTAAAGTTCTTAAAGTTAATAAGGTTTGTAAAGTAAATCATCATTAAAAGACGATTTATGATTAACCATTAGTCACTTATCTTAGTTCCGTATGTTTGAAAAAATTTTGATCGCTATAATCTAAATTCTCGCCAGCCATACCCCATATAAAAGTATAATTGCTCGTAGCAGCTGCCGAGTGTATGCTCCATTCTGGCGAAATTACTGCTTCTTCGCCTTGCATCCATATATGACGGGTTTCGGTAGGCTCGCCCATAAAATGACACACCGCATTTCCTTCAGGTACTTCAAAATAGAAATACGCTTCCATTCGGCGACTGTGCGTATGTGCTGGCATTGTATTCCAAACACTACCTACTTGCAATTCGGTCATACCCATTTGTAGTTGACAGGTTTCGAGTACCTGACAAACCAACATTTTATTAATATTGCGGTGATTAGCAGTTTCTAATGAGCCCAACTCCATAACTATGGCATCGGCTTTGGTAATTTTACGGTCTGGAAATGTTTTGTGTGCTGGTGCAGAGTTAAAATAAAATTTTGCAGGACAACTTGCCTCGTTACTTACAAACGAAACAGTTCTATTTCCTGCTCCCAAATACAACGCTTCTTTATATTCTAAGCTAAATTCCACACCATCAACCAAAACTTTTCCAGCACCTCCAATGTTATAAATTCCAAGTTCACGACGAGAAAGGAAGAATTCTGATTTCAAGGGATCGATAGCTTCTAGTGTAAGTGTTTCGTTTACAGGCATTGCACCTCCAACTACTAGGCGGTCGAATAGTGTGTAAACCATATTAACTTCGTTAGTAACAAATAAATTTTGTACCAGAAACTCCTTACGAAGTCGTGTAGTATCATACTTTTTAGCATCTTCGGGGTGCGATGCATACCTTATTTCATAATTTGTTTTCATATTTTAATTTAATGTTTTTTTGCAAATTGGCTTTATTGGTTGACCAAAATTACTGCTTTTTTTTTAACCACTAAAACATATTTGACTTTTTTAATTGTCAATTTCATTACTAAAAAGTTATATATTTCATTTTCTGATACATAGATTCAATAATTTAAAACACAAAAAATATGTAAACAACATATTCCACAAAAATCATTTTAGAAAAATGTATTTATAATGTATTTTAATACTAGTAACTTAAAAACTTGATAGCTCAAAAAAATGACAAAATCACTTATAAAAATGCACTTACTACTTATAATACTTGTGTAATTAAAGTAATTTTCACATCTTTGCAACACACAAGCACCTTTTATCGATTTAATTTGTTATTTACGTATGATTACAAAAAGAGAAAAGAAACTTTCCAATGCGATGATAATTGTTCAGGTTGCTATCTCGCTTCTTGTATTTTTGTCAATCGAAGGATTTTTTCCATCACCTGTTATAAAACTCTACGAAAAACTATTTTTCATTTCTCAAATTACTCTAATTTGGTCATTTTTATTTTATAAATTCCGTCTTGGTGTTATTTTCAGAGCAACTTCGTTTACAAGTATGATACGTGGTTACCTTGTTACGTTGAGTATAGCTGGCATTTTATTATTTATCGAATTAAAATTACTCATACTTTTAGGCCATTATAGTTACTCGGCGTACTATATTTTATGGTTTTGCATAATTAATTTATTTGTACTAATAGCTTTCAAGATAGTATTTTATTACATTATGCGCTATATGCGAAAAATTGGTCGTAATACACGTAATATTATTATTATTGCCGATGCAACAGCAAAGCCATTTATAAAAGAGTTTATAAAATCGAAAGATTGGGGTTATAAAATACATGCTTTAATTACGCCCGATAAGAAATTAGCAAGTTTGCACAAAAAAACCTATATCATTGATAAACAAGAGGATATTTTCAAAAAAATTGTATTAAAAGGTATTGATGATATTTTTTATTGCATGGCAGTATCCGATTCACACTTTAATATTGAGCAGATTATTGCTGAGGCTGAACAAATTGGAACAACCGTTCACATAATTCAAGAAGATTTTTTGAAAGATTTTAAAAAGAATCAGACATTTGATAATTCTTTTACTACCCATCAAACTACACCTTCAAAATACATTAGCTTGAAAATAAAAGATGCATTTGACATTTTGTTTAGTGCATTTGTGCTTGTTATCACTTCTCCAATTATATTAATTATAACTATTTTAATTAAATGTGAAGATAAAGGACCTGTATTCTTCAAACAAGAAAGAGTAGGGCAAAATGGTCGTAGGTTTGTGTGCTTTAAGTTTCGGTCGATGATTCCGAACGCTGAAAGTATGGTGGAAGATTTACAACACAAAAATGAATCGGATGGGCCAACTTTTAAAATTGAAAACGATCCTCGCATTACCAAAATAGGTAAATTTCTACGCAAAACATCATTAGATGAATTTCCGCAATTCTACAATGTAATTAAAGGTGAAATGTCGGTTGTAGGACCGCGACCACCACTACTCAGCGAAGTAAAACAATACGAAAAATACCAACTCCGTCGACTCAGCATGAAACCAGGAATTACATGTATTTGGCAAGTAAGTGGCAGGAATGCAATTTCGTTTAAAGAATGGATGCAAATGGACCTCGATTATATTGACAAATGGTCGATTTGGCTCGATATGAAAATTATTTTGAAAACTATAACCGTTATTTTTAAAGCTAACGGTCAATAATGAAATCTTCCGCAAACAAGTGATATCTAAAAATCAGATTAAAAACATTACGGCTTTGTCGCATAAAAAAATGCGCGACGAAACGGGACTTTTTGTGGCCGAAGGAAGTAAATTGGTGATTGATTTAGCGTCAGCTTTTAAACTTAAAGAATGCTATGCTACAAACGAATGGTTGCAAAACAATAAGGTTTCATTTCGTGACAAAATTCAAGAAGTAAGCATTGAAGAATTAAAAAAAATATCAAGTCAGAAGTCACCTCAAGGCATACTTGCTATATTCGAAAAACCAAATTACAACTTATCAATCATTACCGATAGTGAACTTTGCTTGGCACTCGATGATATTCAAGACCCCGGAAATTTGGGTACAATAATTCGAATAGCCGATTGGTTTGGTATTAAAAACATTCTTTGTTCGCCATTAACAGCTGATGCTTTTGGTCATAAAACGGTGCAAGCTACCATGGGTGCATTGGCACGCGTTAATGTACATTATGTTGATTTATTGAAATACATAGAAAAATTGCCACATCAATTCCCCGTCTATGGCACATTTATGGACGGCAACGACCTTTATTTTGAAACACTTACACCTAACGGATTAATAGTGATGGGTAATGAAGGAAATGGAATTTCGCATGCTGTATCAGAATTAATCAATCACCGACTCACGATACCAAGTTTTCCAAAAAACGAAGCCACATCCGAATCGTTGAATGTGGCTGTGGCTACGTCTATTGTTTGTGCTGAATTTCGCCGACGATTAAAATAAACTGTTGAGCATTTTTGCAAGCTGAATACCTGCATTATACATCATTTCGTTATTTTTGGAAGCGAAGTAATATATATAATTATAATTGTTTTTATCAGCTACACCGTAATTATAAACTTCGGTTCGTAAGGCATACACATGACTTACCGATTGTATAAGAGTCTCGGACTGCTTTTGAGTTTTCTTGCTTTCAAAACTATCCTGCAAATACCGACTGTATTCCGAATACGACATTTTCTGACTTTCGGTAATAGAACCATCCCACACAGCATGTAAATTGGTAGTTTTCCCAAACCACTGAACACTTATTTTGTTAGCTCCAAGATCTTCGACACGTCCTAAATGCATAGGTTGGTGCAAGTCGGCCATAAAATGCACCAAAAATTTAAGAGCTTCAGCATCGTTTTTGTCCTTTTTTAATCGAGTTTGCATATTCTGGATTGCATAGAATAAATGCTCACCTTCGGCTGTAGGATTTTTATACAATTGCTCTATTTGATCAATACTTAAACTGTCTTTTAAATTTTGATAATGCCATTTATAACTATAATCGTATTGCTTATCGCTACGTATTTCGTCGGGCCAAGTGGCAGCGTAAATTAGACCATTCTTACCCAACACCTTATCAAATTGCTTCTTAGCTTTTGCACTCAGGTTATTGTAAGCAATATCAGCAATTATACGATGCCCCATAGCATCGTAAGCCATGGATGACAACGAAAGAAGAAATAAATGAAACAGAAGAAATACTTTTTTGATACGCATGATTTTCTATTATTTAAAATTTATTTTCTTTACTTTAAAACCCATCGAAAGCAAAACATCGACTATTTTGACTCTAAAATCACCTTGAACCAATATCTCACCATCACGTGAAGATCCACCTGCTCCACATTTGATTTTAAGCATTTTAGCCAACTCCTTGAGTTCGTCGTCGGTGCCCATAAAGTCAGTTATCAAAGTCGCCGGTTTTCCATTGCGTTTATCCAACTCTACTCGAAGTGGCTCCTTTTGTTTTTTGCTTTTTTCGTCCACTATAACTTCGGGTTTAATTTCTTCACCTTCAGGAAATTCGGCCTTTAAACCACTTAATTTATCTCTCCAATCCATCATCTAATTTACAATTTATTCATTTACAATTTACAATTAAACTAATTTCCGAAAAAACTCCCAAATAATAATACCACTTGTAACACTTACATTAAGCGAATGTTTGGTACCATATTGTGGTATTTCAATACATCCATCGCAAGCATCTACTACCATTTGTTGTACACCTTTCACTTCGTTTCCTAAAACAACTGCATATTTCTGAGTTTTATCAAGCTCAATATCAGGCAATAATACACTTCCCTTTGCTTGTTCAATCGAAAAAACGGTATAACCTTGTGATTTTAATTTATTTACAGCATCTATTGTATCGCTAAAATATTCCCAACAAACAGTATTCTCGGCACCCAAAGCCGTTTTATGAATTTCGGCATGCGGAGGCGTACACGTAATACCACACAAAAACACTGATTCAATTAAAAAAGCATCGCCTGTACGAAAAACCGATCCTACATTGTGTAAACTCCGAACATTATCGAGCACCACCACCAAAGGCAATTTATTAGTCGATTTAAATTCCTCCGGTGTTAACCGGTTCATTTCTGTTATTTTGAGCTTTTGAGCCATTTTAATAAAAAGATGTTAGGATATTGGTATATTAAGTGAATGCTACTTTACTATTTAAGGATTTGTGTGATGGCTGTTTCAATAATTGTATCGTATCCATTAGCACTGTCACTTGCATTCATATCCACTTTTACGTCGGGATTAATACCCCATTCGGTATGTTGCATAGTGGCATCGAACATGGGGCTCGACGAGAAACGAACCATCCAACCATTTGGCAACTCACTCGAAAGCGGTAAACCTCCACCTCCACCCGATTTATCGCCAACAATTACTGCATTTGGCGCAATTTTCATTTTACTAATAAATGCATTGGTTGCACTGTACGACATACGATTTGATAAAACCGCCACAGGCAACTGCCATTGAATAGTTTCATGTGCAGGAGTTGTAATGGTTTCGGGCTTTGAAAATTGCGTGTGACCATTGCCCACTTTGTGTTGCATATAGCCTGTAATTGTTTTTTGTGTAAAAAAATACGAAGAAAATTGTTCCGAAAGGTCCAAATAACCACCTCCATTATTTCGCACATCAATTATCAATGCTTTACAATTTTTGAAATACGTAAAGATATTCGTAATATTTACATCCGAAAACCTATCGGAAAAATCGCCATAATATATATATCCAACGTCGCCATTATGTATTTTAGCATAACGTAAACCACCTACTAACATATAGTTAGTGCCCAAATATCGGTTACCATATACCACAGTAGAATTAAAGTTCGAAGGATAATCGGTAAACCATTTCCAATATCGGCTCGTATTAAAATCCGAATAAAGATTTACATGACCATCTTTTAACTCGCCAAGCATATTCCCAAACAACTCAAAAAGCTGAATGTCAGTCATATTGGAATCAACACGAGTTTTATACGCCGTGTGAATCGAATCCCAATTAATTGCTTTATAATCCAGATAACAATAGCGGGTGTCAATAATCTTCCAGAGCGATTCAAAATTCCCCAATTGGTTGTTTTTCTCAAATTTAGGCTCATCTATACACGACGACAGAATGAAAAACAATAAGATAAATATGTATGCGTATTTTTTCATTTTTAAAATATTAGCTTACTTTTCGGTACTAATAAAATTGGCAGGAGCAACATTATCACTTCCTTTGAATTTGTATAAATTAATTTTATACCCAAGCAACAACGAAAAACTATTTTGCTTGAACACCAAATCATTAGCGCCGTACTTCAAACTATGAGTACTAAAACCAACGGTAAAAACCGACGAGCGCATTGGAACTTCGAGTACCAAAGCCGATTTGTAAGCCAATTTATTATGTAGCGATGAAAAATGAATAGTATTCCTAAGGTTCCACAAATCGAACATTTCGTAGTATGATGCCCCCACCATGGGCACAAACATACAACCCATTAGTGGCGACTCTAATTCATAAGCCAGTCGCATTTTTTTGTTTTTAAGCACAAAATCATATCGAAAAGCAGCTGCAAGATTCAGATTTAGAGCAACATCTACATTTATAGGATTATTTACATTGCGTGTGTTTGATTTAAATCCAAACTGAGCATCAGTTGTTGCTCCAGCCAATATTTGCACATCGCTTAACTTGCGGTAATGGTAAAAAGCGCCCCAACTATATGCTCCTCCAAGGTATGTAGTACTAGCCGAAAAGGACGGGTTTAAAGCAATGCCAACCAATGAATTTAATTTATGTTGCATGGAGAAATCAGTATTTTCAGGCTTAAAATACTTGCGTTCAGCATGTTCAAAACCCACTCCCAAACCGCTATAGGTAATAGGAGAAAGATAAGGATCTGTTAAACTAAGAATAGTTAAAGCTGTATTATTGGTCGACGTAATTAAGCTATACTTTTTATCGGTTGGCTGCTGCGCAAAAACACAAACATAAAAAAGTGTGTAATAGAAAATGATAAGTGATATTTTTTTCATACGTAAATTTATAGTTTGCAAATTTATACAAAAAACAAATACAAATTGGTTTAGATTGGATTAATATCGAAAAAAAATCGAGAAATCACATGTAAATGATTTCCCGATTTTTTTGTTTAGACGCGGTATGCCACGTCACTATTAACTTATTAAAGAACGTCCTGTCATTTCAGCAGGTTTATCAATGCCCAGAATGGTGCAAATAGATGGCGCTACATCAGCTAAAATACCGTTTTCTACTTTTGCTTTTTTGTTTTCAGTTACATAAATAAACGGAACTGGGTTTAAGGAATGGGCCGTATTTGGCGATCCATCTTCGTTTTCGGCATTATCGGCATTACCGTGATCGGCAATAATAATTACCTCATAATCATTGGCTTTAGCCGCTTCTACAACTTGCTCTACACAGCTATCAATTGTTTCTATTGCTTTTACAATTGCCTCACGAACTCCAGTATGTCCAACCATATCGCCATTAGCAAAGTTAAGAGCTACAAAATCGTATTGTTGTGTATTGAGCGCTGCAACCAATTTATCAGCTACTTCTGGAGCACTCATTTCGGGTTGTAAATCGTAGGTAGCAACTTTGGGCGATGGCACTAATATGCGATCTTCGCCTTCGAACTCACTTTCGCGTCCACCTGAGAAAAAGAAAGTAACGTGAGCAAATTTTTCGGTTTCAGCAATGCGTAATTGTTTTTTACCCAAGCTCGATACATATTCGCCTAATGTGTTTTGAACATTATCTTTGTCGAACATTACGTGTAATCCTTTGTACGACGAATCGTAAGGAGTCATACAATAATATTCCAAAGGTATAGTCATCATACCCGCTTCAGGCATATCTTGTTGAGTCAATACTACAGTCAGCTCCTTTGCGCGGTCGTTACGGTAATTGAAAAATATCACCACATCGCCAGCTTCAATTTTTGCTAACGGATTTCCAGCAGCATCAACGGCTACAATTGGGTTAACAAATTCGTCGGTTACACCTGCTTCGTACGAAGCTTGCAAAGCTGCAACAACATCGGTTGTAGGCTCACCAGTGCCACTTACCAGCAAATCATACGCTTTTTTTACACGTTCCCAACGTTTATCACGGTCCATTGCATAGTAACGACCAATTACCGAAGCAATTTTAGTAGTAGTCCCTTTTGTGGCATTATCAAGTTGTTCGATAAATCCTTTTCCACTTTTAGGATCCGTATCGCGGCCATCCATAAAAGCATGTACAAAAGCTTCAGCTTTATAATCGTTGGCAATATCAATCAACTTCAACAAATGATCGAGCGAACTATGTACACCACCATCCGAAACTAATCCAAGAAAATGAATTTTCTTCTTATTGTCGCGAGCATAGCTATAAGCTTTCACAACTGCTGGATTTTCTAAAATACTATTGTCGCGACAAGCTATATTAATTTTTACCAAGTCCTGATAAACAACACGTCCGGCTCCAATATTAAGGTGTCCCACTTCGGAGTTTCCCATTTGACCATCAGGTAAACCCACATCTTCGCCAGAGGCAAGTAATTGCGAATTTGGATAATTTGCATTTAGCGAATCCCAATATGGAGTTGGTGTGCTCGAAATAATGTCAGCTTTCGAATGGTTGCCAATGCCCCAACCATCGAGTATCATCAATAATGCTTTTTTGCTCATATTCTTTTGATTTTTAATGTTTTAAATTGAATTATATACCTTACTAATTTAACGCTGCAAAATTAGTCATTTTTTCGCAATTCTTGAGCAATAGTCTATCAATAAATCAAGTGATTTTATCAATAAACATTCAAAACTAATAGCTTGACAGTTGTGTACAAACATAGATGTAAAAAAAGAGAACGAAAATCACTTTTCGTTCTCTTTTTTTGTGTTGAAAAAAATATTATTTATCGTGTTCTAACAAAAGCGTACGTGTTGGCTGATCGCACACTTCGCTAGGACCATAGTACTGAACAGGACCAGGATAAACATAGCTTTGTTTTTCGTCAGCCCAATTTAATCGGTGTTTTGCAAAATATTTAAAAGGAGCACCTTCTAAAAGCACTAACGCTTTTTGAATTACCGGTTTCATTTTACCATGCCGGCGTTCCATATTCATCATCATTGTGATAGGCACACCACCTGCAATCCAATGGTCAGCAGGAGCAGTAAGGTTACGTACCGATGCCATATAACCTGTTTTACCAGCAGAAATTAATACGGAAGCAGTATAACCCAATGAATAAGTATAATCAGCATCGAAGTTTGAAGGGATGGCACAACGTCCTTCGTAACCGAAGAAGTGATTGATAGCTGAAAATTTACCTTTGTATTTACCTTCGGCTTTGAATTGCGCCAAACGTTTGGCTACCATTTCAATAAGTAATTTTTCAGTTTCGATGAGAGACACTTGCACATTGCCGTGTGGATCTCGATCTAGGGTTAATTGTTTTGCAATTCCCTTAGGTAAACTACTGTATACATCGCGACTGCCGGCACTCAACATACCTTTTACATACTGTCGTTTTTCGTCATCTGTTTCCAATGCATTAAAGTCATCGTTGTG
>JBMOHZ010000040.1:0-12172 GCA_049317585.1 Paludibacter sp. | reverse complement strand
CTTAAACCTATGGGTGACAAGGAAATTGACGAACTGCGAATAGCATTTAATGTAAAATAGCAGCAATTGATAAACAACAATACCCCAAAAGTTTTTTGTGAAACTTTTGGGGTATTGTTCATTTAAAAGGAATACTTTGAATTTGTAAATTCAATAATATTTATTCACTATCATCATCATTTACTTCGTGTGAAGCTTCAATTTCAAACACTGATAATTGACGACGGAAAACCTCATCGAGTGAAATCTGAAACGTTTCGGTATGAGCTATTCCTTTAATGGCAGTCATTTTTTCAAGTATTATTTGAAGTAAATGACGATTATCCTTTGCGTAAATTTTAACAAACATGGAGTATTTTCCAGTTGCATAATGACATTCAACAATTTCAGGAATTTTTTTCAATTCGTCTACTACCGACACAAAAGATTTAACATCGTTAAGCGTAATTCCAATATACGCACAAGTCTGAAAACCAACCTTGTATGTATCAATAACAAACTCGGAGCCTTTGATAATACCTGTATTACGTAGTTTTTGAATACGCTGGTGAATAGCTGCTCCAGACACATTACACTCACGAGCTACTTCCAAAAAAGGAATACGAGCATCTTGAGAGATTAATTGAAGAATCTTTTTGTCTAAACGATCAATTTGATGTTGTCCCATAATATTTTTAAAAAACCAGTTTTTGTATATTAGTTTATTTTCACTAATTATTTTGCAAATGTATTAATAATTTTCGGATTTCAAACACTAAAACAAACAAATTGTAAGTGAAAACGCAAAAAATTCATATTTATCGATATTTTCCACTATCACAATCACCCATCATACTTATGTAACTTTGATATCGAGAGGTGCTTATCCGTTGATTTTCAACTGCATTTAAAACAGAACATCCAGGCTCATTTATATGCTTACAATTTGAAAACTTACAGCTTTTGCTTTGAGCAAAAATATCTTTAAAATAATGACTAATTTCAGTTGAGACCATATCCACAGCACCAAAGCCCTTTATTCCTGGTGTATCAATTATATAACCACCACCTTTTAGCTTAAACATTTCCGAAAAAGTGGTTGTATGCATTCCTTTATTGTGATACGAAGATATTTCGCCTGTTTTGGCTAAGGACTCAGGCGATATTGCATTAATCAAGGTTGATTTCCCAACCCCTGAATTTCCTGAAATTAAGGTTGTTTTTTCATTCAAAAATTCAGTCAATACTTTTACACTCTCACTTTGCAAAGCCGAAACCCGAAACACTTTATAATCCAAACTTTCGTATAGATTTTGTATTGCATCGAGGTATAAAATTTCATCGGGTGTATATAAATCTAATTTATTGAACACAATACATGCAGGTACACGGTAAGCCTCAGCTGAAGCTAAAAAACGATCGATAAATACAAGTGAAGTAACAGGATAGTTAATGGTAGCAATTAAAGCTGCCATATCCAAATTTGCAGCTAGAATATGAGATTGCTTAGATAAATTGGACGATTTACGTACAATATAATTGCGCCTTTCGCATATTTCATAAATAACGCCGGTGCCATCGGCGTTAAACTCGAACAATACAAAATCGCCTACGGCAATAGGATTTGTGCTGCGAATCTCCTGCATGCGCAAATTACCTTTCATTTTGCATTCAGCAATAGCTAAATTATCAGCCAAAACCTGATACCAACTTCCAGTATTTTTAACAACTAATCCTTTCATTTTTAATATATTATATTGTATCTCCCATTTATCATCATATCATCAAATCGCTACATTACCACATCAGAAAGCCTCAGTAGCAGTAATATAAAATTGCAATTTTTCTCCGAAATTATTTTTAGCAATATCGAATCGCAAATGCACACGAGCATCGTTAATCTGATATCGCAAACCTGCTCCATATGCCACTTTTAGTTTATCAATTATAAAATCAGAACCATTTGCAACATCGCCAACCGAACAGAACATAGCAGCTTTTAATTTTTTATAAACAGGCAATCTATATTCGCTCTGGAATAAAAACGCAGTATTATTCCGAAATACTCCTTGCCTAAAACCACGTAACAAATCACGTCCACCAAATGTTGGCAGAAATTGAAATGGGATATTTTCACCATAAATACCTGCAATATATAGTTGCATAGCAAGCGTATGTTTACCAAATACAGGCTGATACTTACGCATATCCAAATTAAAATCAGTATATGAAACTGTATTACCAAACATATTGGGTGCTGCACTTAGTATTATCTTAGCAAATTCACCTTTCGAAGGATAAAATTGATTATCTCTACTATCGTAAACAGCTAACAATCCGAGCGTTGAAACATTATATCCTTGCCAACCAGCATTACCATACCTTGAGTATACAAGCTCATTCAAAATATTTTGCGAAGAATCTGTTATTAATTTTTCCGTTTTAAATGACAATAACGCACCAAAATACAAATTACGACTCACCAAATACTGTGGTTGCAAAGTTAAATTAAAATTTCGGGAGAGGTAAGCAATTTTTAAATTTTGTGGTTTATTACCTATGCCGTAGTAGTAATCGGGGTAATTTCTAAAGTTAAGGTTGGCATACAAAAAACCCTTTTTATCAGCATAATACAATTTTGGTGATAAATTAAACATAAATTGATTCAGAAGTGTATATACCATACTTCCTGAAATAGAACTTATACGGCTAATATCTTTGCTTTTAAAATAATAACCATAAGCCACACCACCCATCCAGCTTGTTTCTTGTTGATAAGCTGCGTGAGGAATAATAAAAAAACTTTTTTTGGCACTAACTGAATCGTTGCTCTCAGCAAAAGTATTTGCAACAGTTAACAACAAAACTAAAAACAAAATGCTATTTTTAATCATCTACGAGTAAAAAAAACATCAGTCATTCCGTTTATTCGAAATGACTGACATTAAAGCAATTAAATAATATCGAAACAGCTTACACGGTCATAATTTCTTTTTCTTTAGCTGCTATCATATCATCAATTTTCTTGATGTACTTATCATGTATCTTTTGAATTGACGCTTCCGAATCTTTTTCCACATCTTCGGGCAAACCTTCTTTTACCATTTTTTTGAAGTGATCAATTGCTTCGCGACGAGCATTGCGGACCGATATTTTAGCTTCTTCACCTTCGTGGCGGGCCTGCTTTGCTAGTTGTTTACGGCGTTCTTCTGTTAAAGGAGGAATTCCCAGACGAATAACTTCACCATTATTCATAGGAGTTATACCTACATCCGAATTTAAAATTGCTTTCTCAATAACACTAATAAGCCCTTTTTCCCAAGGTTGCACAGTTATTGTTTTTGCATCGGGAGTAGTAATAGTTGCAACATTTGAAATAGGCACATGCGATCCATAATAATCTACTTTGACACCATCAAGAATTCGAATATTAGCTTTGCCTGCACGTATATGTGCTAATGATTCGTCCAGGAAAAGTAGTGTTGCTTCCATGCTGTCTTCTGCATCAGCTAAAATTGGTTTTACGTCTAACATATTATAATTTGTTGTATTGTTTCGGGTTTATTCGTTATAAGTATTGTGTTTGGTATTTACAATATTTTTTTAGTCATTTATCACTCCTGATTGTTGATGAGAAATACATCACATTACCATATCATCACATTAATTTCTAACTAAAGTGCCAATTTTTTCGCCTGACATTACTTTCTTAAGATTTCCGAATGTATCCATATCAAAAACGTATATCGGCATATTGTTTTCTTTGCACATGGTTGTAGCGGTTAGATCCATTACTTTAAGATTACGATTGTAAATTTCGTCGTAGGTAATTTCGTCAAATTTAGTGGCCGTTTTATCTTTTTCAGGATCAGCGGTATAAATGCCATCAACTCGTGTACCTTTGAGCATTACGTTGGCTTCAATTTCAATTGCACGTAGCGATGAACCTGTATCGGTAGTAAAAAAAGGATTACCAGTACCGGCTGATAGAATAACAACTTCGCCATTTTCAAGACTTTGAACAGCCTTTTGCTTTGAATAAAACTCACCGATAGGTTCCATGCGAATAGCAGTAAGCACACGCGATTTTACTCCAGCTGCCTGCAGGGCCGAATTTAATGCCAGACTATTAATAACAGTAGCCAACATACCCATTTGATCGCCTTGCACACGGTCGAATCCTTTTGAAGCACCACTTAAACCTCTAAATATATTTCCGCCACCTATTACAATACCAACCTGCACACCCATTTGAGCAATTTCAGCAATTTGTTCAGCGTATTCACCCAATCGTTTTTCATCAATTCCATATTGTTTTTCGCCCATCAACGATTCGCCACTTAGTTTGAGTAAAATTCTATTAAAAGCTGCCATATTTAGTTACGAGTTATGAGTTACAAGCTATGAAATAATTTTAGCAAAAATAAAACAATTAAATGGCTTATGCAAGTTTTTATTTCGCTTTTTGTGTTTTGTTTTTCAACTTATTATGTTTCCGAAATATGTGTTTTACGGCATCTATAGGATAATACAATGCCATGCGAGGCCCCGAATATCGCATTACTTCACGAATTTGCTCGCGCATGTCAGGTTTATAACAATGAACAGGACATATTTTACAAGCCGGTTTATCATTCCCAAACGAGCATTTCTCAAGTCGAATTTGAGCATAATTATTTAATTGGTTACAACTTTCGCAGAGCAAATTTTTATTAACTCCATGATGTTTCCGACAAAAAACGAGCAACATTCGATACACGATATGTTGCTCATATTCAATTTGAGTCATTATTTATTTAAATGATAATGAAATAAATAGTCAATAAACCAATTATTTTTTCAATTTCAAAAGCTTGATTAATTTATTCTTGAATGAAGTATTTTCCATAAATCCAGTAAATTTTTCGGCACCAGGCCCAAAAGCAAATACAGGCACAAGTATTCCAGAATGATCTTTAGTACTAAACGAAGCCGAGAATTCTTTTTTAGCCATATTTCCTTTTGGTAGTGTAAGTCCTCCCGTTTCATGGTCGGCAGTTACAATAACCAAAGTATTTTTATTTTTTTCGGCAAAATCCAACACTTTCCCAATTGTTTTATCCAAATCAAGTACTTCTTTCACAATCTGATCGGCTTTATTATCATGTGCAGCCCAATCAATTTGCGAACCTTCAATCATCAGAAAAAATCCTTTTTTATTATTATCTAAAATATCAATAGCAGCAACTACCGATTCAGGCAACATATCACCACGTTCGGGCATAGGAGGATTATGACCATCGTAAAGTAATCCAGCTAGTTTTCCACTTTTAATTTTTTTCACTTCGTCAAGCGTTGAAGGCAATGCATACCCTTTGGCTTTAAGTTCAGCTATCAAATTACGTTTATCTTCGCGATTTTCAAAATTCTTACGACCACCACCTATAACAACGTCGACATCTGTTTTCAGAAAATCGAGTGCAATTTCTTCGCTCATTTTACGACTTGGTTGATGTGAAATAAACGAAGCCGGAGTGGCATGCGTTACATCACAAGCAACTACAATACCTGTTGCAAGCATGTTTTTGTCAGCTATTTCGAGAATAGAAGTAACTGCCACCGAGTCAGGTGTAGTTCCAATCATGCCGTTATTTGTTTTCACACCACAAGCTATTGCAGTACCACCTGCACCAGAATCGGTAGTAAAATTATTGGCCGAATAAGTTTTGGAAAAACCAATATTTTTGAATCGTTCAAACTGTAAATGATTACCATTAGCTACCATACCTGCATAAATATGCGCCAAACCCATACCATCACCAATTATAAAAACAACATTTTTTGGGCTTTTTTGGGCCGATAATAAAATTGGAAAAAGTATTGAAAATAAAAGAATTCTATTTTTAAGCATAAAATTAAATTGAGTGTATATATTACGAACTTTAACAACTAAAAATGGTAAAAGAATTAATCAATTTCTTTTGCAATTGCAAGTAGTTCCGAGCGCATGGTTTTCAAACGTTCTACAAGTTCTTGTTGTTTAATGAGCGATTCTTTTTTTTGACTTAACTGTAATTTAGCACCTTCGAGGGTTAGTTTTTTATCCTCAACCAGAAAGATGATCATTTTCACAGTTTGAATATCTTCTTTTGTATAAAAACGCGTATTCCCTTTGTTGCGTTTTGGCTTGAGTTGTTTAAATTCCTTTTCCCAAAAACGCAGATTTGACTGATTGATATTAAACATTTCAGCCACTTCCGAAATTGAATAATAAAGTTTTTCCATCTGTATAAAACGTATTTAATGATTTTCAATTTCTGCCCAGGTTTAATATTGCTTTTACGTAAACCATTTGCTTTTTTGAGTTTGGTAAGCGAAACACCGTATTTATTAGCAATATAACTCAAGGTTTGGCCTCTTTTTACGGTATGATAAATTGTATGCGATCTGTTCTCGTTTGTAAAAACAGGTTTTTGTACCAGCAATATTTCCGTTTCTTCTCTTCGATTATTAAGTAAAGTATCTGCCTTATAATTTACAATATCTTTATATTTTTCAAAAAATCCATTTGCAAAGTTAAGTGGCAAGCACAGAGCATAGGGTTTGATATTTCCGGGTATTATATCCTTCCGATATTGTGGATTTAGCAATCGTATTTGTTCAATGGGAACATTTAACACGGTACTAATTTGCTCAAAATGTATCTTTTCATGTACCACAATTGTATCGGTAACAATAGGCATTTTTACTTTTGCTTTGCAAATATTATGCTGTGCAGCATAATGCATGGAGTAGTTTGCAGCAATAAAAATAGGCACATAACCACGAGTTTCGGCAGGCAAATAAGGATATATACTCCAGTAGTCGCGTTTACCACCCGATCGACGAATGGCCTTATTCACATTACCCGGACCACAGTTATAAGCTGCAATTACCAAATGCCAATCGCCATACATCGAAAATAAATCTTTTAAAAACCGAGCTGCAGCATGTGTTGATTTAATAGGGTCAAGTCTTTCGTCGATTATACTATTCACTTCCAAGCCATACATCCTTCCCGTAGGTATCATAAATTGCCACAAGCCAGCAGCACCCACACGCGAAATAGCAGTGGCATTGAGGGCTGACTCAATGATTGGTAAATTGCGCAGTTCGAGTGGTAAATTATTGGCGTTAAGCACCTGTTCAAAAATAGGGAAGTAATAATCGCTCATACCCATCATATACTCCATTTGCTGACGTTTACGAATAGTATAAAGCTCAATAAACGATCGTACAGTATTATTAAATGGCATTTCCATTACGCAAGGCATTTTGGATAATCGCAATTTGTAAATTGAATCGCTTATGTTTTGTGGAATTTCGGATGTACGGCAGTTTGATTTTTCGGAACGTTGGATAATCCATGAATGTAACATATTATCCAATGTATTGTAAAACTCATTTGGCACAGCAATGGTGGTATCTTTACCATCTTCGCCAGGCAAATCGGAATTTGGAACATTTAACTGAGCAAATAAGTTAGTTTGGACAGCAAATAATAAAAAGAATATATATTTTAGTAAATAGTTCATCAAGAAAAAAATGTTTTCAATAAATTCAAAAATTAAAGGGAATACTTAGTAAACAACAGAATAATTTAAATCATTATTTGATATTCAGACTTAACTGAACTCCAAATGTTTTTGACACTCCATAGGAGTTTTTAAGCAGTGCAGGTTTAACATGCATCGATAAATCAGGACTTATATCAAAATCGAACAACTGAGCATCAACATATGCTTCGACAAGCACTACAGCATAATATCCAATAGTAGCAATAATACTTAAATCGCGATTGCGCCGATATTGTTCGTAAAATGTTTTTAGGTTATTTTCCAAGCCTGAAATTCCTCCAGGATAAGAATTTAATGAATAGCCACTTGGCAATAAATTCAGATAACTAGTTGACAATTCATTGGCATCCGTTATATCACGATATGCTTGTTTATATGTTTCATAACGTGTGGAATTCATAGTTATTGCATAGGCACATCCTAAAAATCCAGCATAAACAATAGGTAATTTCCAATAACTGCGGTTAATAATCTGACCATAGCCCGGTATAATAGCACCCATCCACACAACTCTTACAGGGTCTGGCTTAAAAACTTCGACACTATCAATCCCAATTACTTGTTTTATTTTTCTTATTTTTTTAGAATCAGAAAAAACAGTTGATTTTGATAATGAATCGGCATTTATATATAAACTATCAGCATTGTTTACATTAGCATGAAGCAAATTTGCAAACAAAAACAACAAAACAGCTATGAAATAAAATGGCTTCAACTCAGATTATATCTTATCAAACATTTCCAACACCTTTGTAAGTTCCTGATCATTAGCAAAATGAATACTAATTTTACCTTTCCCTTCGGGCGAAGAATTGAATTGTACTTTTGTACCAAAAAGATCCGTTAATCGAAGTTTGATTTCGTCAAATTCGGGTAAGGTAAAAGTTGGACTACTCTCAGCTTTCTTTTTCGAATCAAAACTTCCTGTTTCGTTAAAAACACGAACCAACTCTTCAACAATACGCACCGAATAATCATTTGTCAGAATCAGTTCATATAGACGTAATTGAGCCGCAGGGTCATTAATGCCAAGAATTGCACGCGCATGCCCCATTTCAATTTTTTTGTTTTTAATGCCCATTTGTATGTCGGCAGGCAAACGCAACAAACGCAAGTAATTAGCAATTGTTGTTCTTTTTTTACCAACACGCTCACTCAAACGCTCTTGAGTAAGATTATATTCCTCCATTAAACGATAAAAGGTTAGTGCAATTTCAATAGCATTCAAATCTTCGCGTTGAATGTTCTCGATTAAAGCCATTTCCATAACCTGCTCATCAGCAGCAGTTTTTACATAGGCTGGAATAGTACGCAAACCAATTGATTTGGATGCACGATACCGACGCTCACCTGCTATAATAAGGTAAGTTCCATCGTCATTCTTACGTAATGTAATAGGCGAAATTACGCCTAATTCGCGAATTGATGTGGCAAGTTCAGACAGTGCATCCTCATCGAAATGAACTCGAGGTTGATTTGGATTAGCTACAATTAACTCAATATCTACTTCGCTAATAGATGAAGAGCCAGATGTACTAATGCTATCCGTATCAATTAAAGCACCAAGGCCACGACCAAGTCCAGTAAAATTCTTTGCCATATTTCTATTTTTTTTCAACTACAAACATTTAAGCTTTGTAATCATTTTATACTGAAAACTGTAAATTGCTTATTATTTTTTATTTCGCTCAATCAGTTCTTTTGCCAAATCCATGTAATTAATGGATCCTTTGGACTCAGCATCGTAAAGTAAAACTGGCTTGCCATGACTAGGAGCCTCGCTCAAACGAACGTTACGCGTAATTGCAGTTTCGAAAACCATGCCTTGAAAGTGTTTTTTTACTTCGTTGTAAACCTGATTTGCTAAACGCAAACGATTATCGTACATAGTCAGCAAGAAACCCTCTATTTCGAGCAATGGATTGAGTTTACTTTTAATTATCTTAATGGTATTCAGCAATTTACTAATTCCTTCGAGTGCAAAATACTCACACTGAACAGGAATAATTACAGAGTCGGAAGCCGTAAGTGCATTTACAGTTATCAATCCCAACGAAGGTGAACAGTCAATCAGTATGTAGTCGTACAATGGTTTAAGAGGGCTTAACAACTTATTCATTACATGCTCACGAGCATCCATATTCAACATTTCGATTTCGGCACCAACCAAATCGATGTGCGATGGCAAAACAAAAAGATTTTCAACTTCAGTAGGATGTATAGCTTGACTCGAAGGTACACCATCAATCAAACATTCGTAAATTGTAAATTCCAATAAACGAATATCAATACCCAATCCCGACGAAGCATTGGCTTGTGGATCGGCATCGACCAAAAGCACTTTTTTACCTAAAGTAGCCAACGAAGCTGCCAGATTTATAGCTGTAGTAGTTTTTCCAACTCCACCTTTCTGATTTGCTAGCGATATTATTCTACCCATTATATTGATATTTTGTTTTCAAAATTTTTAATACTGAATGGCAAAGATAAGAAATAATATTCACCCATTCAAGTCAATCAAAATTGAATAAGTTTTTTTAACCGATATAAAAGTAAAAATGTACTACTGACAAAATCAGCAGTAAAAAAAAATTGATTCGAAACAAAAGAGTTTCAGAATATTAAAAATAAAAGAGGATTAAATTATGCTCCTAGAGCACGTAGGGCTTCAAAAACAAGAATTGCCGGCCATACCAATGCTTTTAAAAAACCTAAAACTCCTACCCAAAACGTAGTGGCTTTAGCAATAAAAAAAACGGCTGCACCTATTACCCCAAGTCCATAAACAGCACCACCCGAAGCATTTGCTTGATGATTATGATTCTTACATTTACAATCTTCGCTCATAATACGATATTTTTTTGGTAAAAATACAACTTTTTTCTAAATCAATTGCTATTTAGGGAACAAAAATAGAGACTCGGTATTTGTGGCCTGAATGGATTTAAGAGCAAAAGTTTTTTTAAGTATTAAAACTCGAGGTTCAAAGGTTTTAATTTGCTCAGTCAAACTTGATTTTTTGTCACTTATTTCTTCTAAATCATATTTAGCACGTAATTCTGACAAAGTGGATTCCAACTCGGATAACTCATTCAATATCAACATCGATTCATTATATATTTGTAAAGCATTAGGACTTTGAAATTGCTTTGCACTAGTATAAACTGTGGAATCATTAATAATTATTTGATTTTGAATTTTTGAATTCAAAACTGCCTTATTTGTTTGATTATCAGATTTAGTATACTTTGATTTACTTAGCTTGTATGTTCTCAATTGTGCAACATTTGATAACGAATCAATATCGTCCGATTTAAAATAAACTCTTGGCACATTAAACGCAAATTTATAAATAATTACTTTCCCCGATGTTTGATTGCGGTCAGTGGCAAACCAACCAATTGAATGTTGCTCGTCGATAGCCATTAAATAATCGTTAGCTGTTGAGTTAAACGGAAAACCCACATTCTCAGGAGTTAAAAAATCTTTGGTCGAGGCCGAGTATTTTGTAATAAAAATATCATAACCACCCAATGAGTTTTCGCCATCGGAAGCAAAATACATGGTAATTCCATCCAAAAGCAGAAACGGAAAATTCTCGTTGGCTCGGGTATTAATAATATTTGAAACTGAAATGGGTAAAGTCCATTCATCGAGCAATTTGAACGATGTGAAAATATCCATATTCCCTTTGATAGAATCGGAGAATAGTTTTCTGTCGTTACGTGGTGTGGTGAATGCTATTTTATCCTGGAATGTTTTATTGTTAATTTTAATGCGTTGTTGAGCTAGTTTACCCAACTCATTACCAATATTATAAACACTTACAAAGTCGTTTTTGTTGACTACTACACTATCAATAATTGAAATTTCTTCGACTCTATTCATTAGTTTCTGTCCTAATTCCGCCTTTTTAAGTTGAATTTCACAGTCCCGTACTTTGGGGTCGGTAGGTTCAAGCGTAGCCTGAAAAGCCTGATAAGTAGCTATCGACAATTCGAAACGATACAGTTTAAAATAGCTTTCGGCCAGATACCAATCTTTTAACGGATATTTGGAACTTGAATTTTCGAAATACAAAGCAGCGTTGGTAAAGTCTTTTAACTCATAAAAGCAGCGAGCCAGTTTGTAATTCAACAGCGCGTCGTTAGGCTTTCGTTTAATTAATACTTCAAAAATATTTTTGGCCTTACTGTATTGTTTATTATCGAAATAGACCTCCGCATCAGCCGCCGACTGAGCACCAATTAAAAAAGAAATACTAGCAAAAATCAGAACAAAAATTAATCGCATTTTAAAGATATATTTATAAAAAATCACTTAACAATCAAACGCTTAATCGCATTTTTGACATTTTGCATAAACAATTCAACCAACCATTCAAGTACATTATTAGTCCATCGCTGTGGATGTGTTGTAATCATTATTTGCAATGGCAAAGTTTTAACATTTGCAGCCTTAATAATTTCATTTGTGCTATGATATGAAACATTGAAATGCGCATCCACCTTATCACGAACACTATATTTATCACCATCCCAACACCTTCCAGTATCGGTTAAATAAAAAACTTTGGTGAAATCAATATCAAAATACGG
>JBMOHZ010000039.1:0-12215 GCA_049317585.1 Paludibacter sp. | reverse complement strand
CATTTCGTCTCCATTTCGTTCTGGGCTTCTTGTTCGTTCCTCACCGCGAAACCCGACACTTCATTTCTCCTCCATTGCAAGCATACACCTCAGCACCGCACAGCTTCGGGAAATACTCATTTCCATTTCGCAAGCTCATTCATTCCGTTTTCCCCAAGCCCTTTTCCAACGCACTTCCAGCTGTATGTTTTTATTTTATGCGGCGAGTTTGCCCCAAAGAATACAGAGCCTCAATATTTCCCCACCGCCCATTAGTTGTTGCAGTCATTTCATGCATACGTTTATTATTACTCATGCTTGCGGTCGGTGCATTCATTCCGGCTCCATTATGTTCCGGGAACTACGTTCGTTCCTCACTTCGAACCCCTACACTTCATTATACCTGCATTCATGCATCCACCTCAGCACCGCACGGCATAAGTAGCTCCATTCTCTCACTCCACATGTTCCGTTCTTTCAGTCCCTACCCATGCCAATTATCCACCCATTTCCAGTGGTTACCTTCATTCCTGCGGCGTGTTTACCCCAATGAAGAGAATCCTTTTGATTTTGATAAGGAATGGTTTCTTTTTCCAAAAGGATTCAAAAAGACAAATACAACAAGGACTTTTTGAGTATAATATTTACCGACAAAAAAATAAAAAATCCAGCAAAGATAAGGCGGCCTACACAAATCCACGCTTTGGGCTGTAAAGGTCGGTGCCCTCCGGGTTTTTGCCATAATCTCCACACTTCGCTATGCTCAGGTCGTATTTTGGCAAAAAACCTTGACAGCCCAATCCGTCCGCCTAATAAGATGGCTATATTTTTCTTTTTTTTCTTCTTCTTTTTTTCTTCTCTTTTCTGGGGGTAAAAATTATTTACGGGGCGCAGCAGCTGCTTTTAGTTTTTACAATTTAATCCCACAGTTTATGAGCATTTTCAGTATCAAGTCACATCGTCCGGGCGTTGTTTATTCCATGCCCCATTTCTTCATTTTAAACAAAGGAAATAATAGTGGCAAGCCGCTTACAGTTCCATGTCCTAATTGTTTCGTAATTCAATGTAAATGCGAAGCAGAAAAAGAACAAATATACTGGCTGTCGTATTGCTTGTGGCAGTCTAAAGCTTTTTATCTGTTTTTGCGTGGGTCGGTTATTCCGTTTGTAGTTCTCAGGGATGTAAAGTCGTGCCTTTCGGATGGTTTAGATAAAGCCAATGAAAATCCGGCTCAGTTTGAAAAAGCAGTTTCTACGCTCCGCAGTCTGGAAGCTCTGGAAAAAAATTATAAGCAAAATTTGCTTTTAATCTCCAATGCCAAGCGCATGCTTTTTTACAAGTACATTAGTTGAGTGTGGGTGGGGTTGGTTGCCTTTGGTAACCAGCTCCATTCTCGCTTTAGTTACTTTCGGCGAAAAACGAGAATAACTTTTTTCGGGCTCGATGGGTCGGCCCAAAAAGTTATTTCCCGTTTTTCGAGTGTTGGGTGCAAATAATCCAGTTCGTAAAAAATCAAACATAAAAAAAGCCTCCCACGTGGGGAGGCTTCACTACTACAAAAGTTTACCACACTTGAAAACAGTAGTTTTTTAGCGGTTTTTCCGCTTGAAAAAATTCTTCAAAATCAATGAAACAACAAAACTCACAACAGCGCCTACAACGGCAAGAATAATAGTCCTGACCAGGTCTTCTATAAACACGTTGCTAAACACTGATAGCAACATACCGCCACAGGTACCGGCATACACTTGGCCATCGCTGTTTGTTTCAAGGAGTTTCATTTTCGGTTGTTTTTGAATCGGTTGTATCTACTGCCGTTTGACTTACAGCTGAAACTACTCCACCTGCCAGTGCTATATATCCGGCAGCGGCTACCAAACCGGCAGGAAGTGCAATCGGAGAAGCCAAAATGGCTCCACCAATGGCTGCCAATGCCAAACCAATGGTCCGCAACGTTTTGAAAAAGGTTGGAGTTGGAGCTTTTACCCGTTCAACAACACTCATGTTGTTTGGGTTAATCGTTGTTTGATTATTCTTTGTTGCCATAAAACTTGAATTAATGTTTGATTCTACCTTTCTAAGAATTTAAGCCTTCTTCTAGTTCCCCTCTCCGTGCGGAGAGGGGTTAGGGGTGAGGTCTACTCAACTGCAACAATTGCCAACACGTTGTACGCATTGTTATTCAAAGAATAGTCAACATTGTTCACTTCCTGAATAAAGTCGATTGAAAGCAGAATAAAGTTAGTGCCTTCCAATGCAGGAACAGTGGCTGGTTTTAAAGATACAGCTTGAGCAACGGCATCCGTTGCAATACGCAATGGAGCTGAAACAACCATTTCTGATTCACCGGTGGTAAAGTTCACACTGGCAAAACCACTTTTCAAAATGATATGAGATGCCCCGCTTGGCAAACTAATATCTTTTTGTGGGCTCAATCCAATAATTTTAATTTCACCGGTCTCAGTGTCCACTTCAAACGCTTTATAAAAAACTGTACCAAGAGCTGCATTTATATTGAAGTTGAACCCAAGCAACAAAGCTTTAGCTTCATCTTTGGCCATTCCTTCGCCAACATGTCGCTCACCACGTGCATTGGCTTCATCCATGTTTTTGATTTGCGCCATGATTTGCGTCAAACGTGCAGTTACACGTCCGTCCGATGCATCTTTGCCTAATGCCCGGACGGCATCACGCAATAATTTACCTGAAGAGGCTGAATTACCAAACTCAGCGCCATTTTCACGGGTTCGGGCAAATCCCGGATCATTGGCGATTCGGGAAGCGTCAACACCACCCTTTTCACGAGCAAGATAACCATCTTTCGATTTGTAGAATGAAATTCCACCAATGGTTCCCTGCAATTTTAGAATACTTTTTTGTCGTGCCATAAAATTGATTTTTAAAATTATATGGACAAAAGTATAGTTGCAAATTCCATTTTGTAACATAGGTACTTCCGCATTTGGCTATCCTTTCCGTTTTTTCCAAAACAGACGTATTTGAGTATGCATTAAATTAGTATTTTTGCATAAAATAGTAAGAGAATGGAAGTAAAACGCATTTGTATCTACCCGAAAGATATCCAACGAATCACCGGAAAGAGTGAACGTTACGGAAGGTTGTTGCTTGCTAAGATAAAAGAACGCAACGAAAAGCAAGAACACCAGTTCGTAACTGTTGACGAATTCTGCAGGTACACGGGATTAAAAATTGACCAGGTTGCCCCGTTTATTGCGGGTTAGACACCCCATGTATGGATGAAGTATGGATAAAGCATACCAACGCCCTACATAATGTATGAAAAAAAGCCGTATTGTGTTGGTTGCAACAATACAGCTTTCATTAAAAACACATAGAAACTCTCTCTATTCCTCTTTCTTAATGTATCCGATTGGATTCCTCGGCTTATTATCCAATTCCTTTTGGCTTGCCAGTTCTGTCAATGCCTGATAAATATCATTAAATTGCATATTTGTTGATATCATAAACTCTTCTATCTTGCGGTTTAGCTCTACATAACCTAATGCATATTGGCGCAGTATAACAAATGCCCGCATAATTTGTACGTTTACCTCAATGGCTTTTTCACTTCGTAGCACGCTCGAAAGCATGGCAACTCCTTGTTCTGTGAATACTGTAGGGTTCACAGAACTGTGTTTTAGGCTTTCAGGGAACTGGTCACAAATTGTGACCAGTTCATTCCATTCTTGTTTTGTCAGCTCAAACATAAAGTCCGGAGGGAAGCGATTGATATTTCGCTTTACAGCTTGCTTCAGTACTTTTGTTTTTACTTCATACATTTCCGCTAGGTCAAAGTCCAGCATAACTCGAAGTCCTCTGACCTCAAAAATCTTGTTTTGGATTAGTTTTAGTTCCATAAAGATGATTGTTGATTTATAATTGGAAGGCGCTTTCCATTTCTTTGAGTTTTCCTGATAGTACACCCATATCATGACCAATTTTATTATCCGTTATCCGGGCATAAATCTGAGTGGTTTTAATATTTGTATGTCCCAGCATCTTCGATACAGTCTCAATGGGTACGCCCTGCGACAATGTGATTGTGGTGGCAAAAGTATGTCTGGCCAAATGGAAAGTCAGATTTTTTTGGATTTCGCACAAGTCGCCGATTTCTTTCAAATAAGCATTCATTTTTTGATTACTTGATATTGGCAGGATTTTCCCTTCAGGAAGTTTCCCTTTGTATTTTGCTAATATCATTTTAGGGACTTCAAGCAGGGGAATATTTGAGTTTACATCCGTTTTCTGGCGTTTGGTCATAATCCAGAGGTTACCATCAAATGAGGTGCGGATATTGCTTTCCTTTAGATTATACACGTCAATATATGCCAGTCCGGTGAAGCAGGAAAATACAAAAATATCACGTACATGTTCCAATCTTGGTATATCTATCTTTTTCTTAAAAATTAATTCCAATTCTTCTTTAGTCAGGTATCCACGGTCAACTTTATTTATTCTAATCTTGTAATTTACAAAAGGGTCATGGAGCATCCAGCCATTATTACGAGCTATTAAGATAATACGTTTGAAAAACTGCATAAACTTGGCGGTTGTATTTGACTGACATTGACAATCTACCATTAGAAAGGTTTCAAAATCAGAGATAAACATATGGTTTATTTCTGCAAAATTAATGTCGGATAAATTATATCTTTTCCGGAGAAAGCTGGTAGTATGTTTCAATGTAACCTCATATTTTTGATAAGTAGCCTTGGATTTGCTTATTCCGATAAGGCTTTTTACATCAGCATTATGTTTCTTGAATATTTCAAGCAAGGTATAATGTTTCGTATTGATCCCTAGAAAGATATTCTTAACTTTTTCGGCGGTCACTGACTGCATTCTTTCCAGCTCCTGATGGTAAATTCTGTTTAAAACCGATTTTGTGTTGTCGATAAAGCCATTAATTTCAAGTGCTTTTGCACTTCTACCACTCATTTTCCCCGATTTTACATCCCAGTGACCAGGGTCAATTTCGGTTTTCATACTAAAGCGAGTTTCGTTTCCGTCGACAGTGATGCGGCACATGAGAGGTACGTTTCCGTTTTTTTTCTGTTTGTCTCTTTTCAGAAAGAAGAGTACGTTGAATGTTGTTTTCATAATCTCAAAATTGAATTACAAAGTTAGACTTAATAAATTGTTTGTGAGAGTTATGCAGAATGCCAATATCAGACATGAAAGTGCCTATTTCGGACAAATCGTACCCCTTTTGGGGAAACTTGGAAAGGGGTATGAATTAGGAAATAAAGTAGGTCGATTTTTGTCGTTTTCATGTCCCTTTTGTGGGAGCTTATGACAAAGAAAAAACCCTACAAATCACTGAATTTGTAGGGTTTATCTCTTTTTTGTCGCTAAATGTCTTAGCTATTTTGCGGAGAGAGAGGCTCTTATTTTATAATTTAGAGTAATTTAGTCCGATATTTAAAGCTATTGATTTACAAAGATATAAATAATAATCTATTCAGTAAAATTTATATTAGTTTATTATAGTATTCCAAAAATAGTCCGTATCTTTGTCCGTACTTAAAAACACGGACTAAATGAAAGCAACCCACAACATTCTATTTTTCTTTGATAAGGTAAAAAACAGCACTGAAGGACTTTTGCGTGTTCGTATTGTATGGAACAAAAACAAAGTATCTTTTAGTTTAGGTTATAGAGTTGATTTAACAAAATGGTCAACCGAAGCCCAAAGATGTATCAATGGAACTTCACACGGCAAAAAGAAAATTGCAGCCAGTGAAATTAATAACGAGATACAACGTGTTTATAATTTCATTGATGAGTTATTCAATAAACACACCTTGCAAGGTACAACACCCACCGCAGACGAACTGAATAACGAATATAATCGCACTATCAATGCAGTTGTTGATTTGCCAGCATTGACCGCCAAAACTATATTTGATTATTTTGATGAGTTTGTGGCCAGTCAGAGTGTAGAAAATAATTGGAAGTTGTCAACCCTCGAAAAGTTTTCTGCTATCAAAAATCATTTTATTGCTTTTGATAAAAATCTAACTTTTGATAGATTTACCAACGATGGCCTAAATGATTATTTAGCTTATTTGAGAGATAAAAAGGAGATGAGAAATAGCACTATCAAAAAACAGTTGTCATTTCTGAAATGGTTTTTAAAGTGGGCTACCAAAAAAAAATACAATACCGCTTTAGATTATCAAACCTTTTCCCCGAAAATGACTACAGGAACAAAAAAGGTTATCTTTTTAGATTGGACTGAATTAATGAAAGTGTATAAATTTGATTTTTCAACAGCAACAAAAACGTTGACCGATGGAACTATTATTGATTTGGAAGATGAAAATAAAAAAGCACTGGAGCGGGTTCGTGATGTATTTTGCTTTTGTTGTTTCACTTCATTAAGATATTCAGATGTTGAAAATCTTAAGCGTACCGACATTAAAAAAGACACAATAAACATTACCACCATTAAAACAGATGACACGATTACAATTGATTTAAACAACTATTCCAGTGCCATATTGGCAAAGTATGCAAACGAGGTTTATCCGAACAACAAAGCATTACCAGTTATCAGTAATGTAAGAATGAATGACCACCTCAAAGATATGGGCGAAGTGTGCGGACTGAATGAATCGATTACAATTACTTACTACAAAGGTGCAAAGCGATTTGATGAGGTTTACAAGAAATACAATTTATTAACAACACATTGCGGACGTAGAACGTTTATTTGCAACGCTCTTACTTTAGGGATTGCACCCACCACCGTAATGGAGTGGACAGGCCACAGTGATTATAAAAGCATGAAGCCGTACATCGATGCATCGGGCGAAGCTAAGAAAAAAGCAATGGAATTATTCAACCGATAAAATTAAAAACAATGGAAAAGAAAATAACGCTAAATACGGCTTTTTTCAGCTATGTAGGAATTAAAGGAAATACAAGTATAATTGATTTATATAAAAGCTATGAAAAGCGATTTTTTGGTTTTGAAAATCAAATTGAAAAAATGGACTTTGAACTAAAAATGGAGTGTTTGATTTTAAGCATACAAGATGAAGAAAATATACTCAATAATCTACCTATTGAAAGTAAATTACATAGGGAACTGCATTTATATCAGATAAACAAATTAAGACAGCTATTATTTAATCATATAACCAAAAATTCAACTACAATGAATAGTATTGATGCAATAGAGAAACATCTCGAAACAATTACGGAAATAAGTGATAAAATTATTTATTTGATTAACACAAAAGCAGAACATGAAAAATATGCTGCAGGATTGCCCGAAATTGCAAAAAAATGGTTAGGAGATAATAATTTTTCAAAACAATGCGATGCACTGATTACAAAGTATGATTATCTTTTGAAGTTAGCACCGGCACCACAGCCGAAAGTTGCAACCGAAAAAACACAAAAACCGTTTGCAGGTGCAAAAATAATTGATGTTTACGACCCAAAAAAAATACACAATGAGTTTAAAAACGAATTAAAATGCGATTACCAAACCTTTAAGGCGTGGTTTGTTGATAGTGTAATTTGCGAGAAACAAATGAGCTGGAAGTATGATAATGAAAATAAAACACAATTAAGGAGCTTTATTTATGTACTTTGTGGCGGTTGGAAACCAGCCGAAACAAACACGGCCTTTAAAATTTCAGTAGATAGCAATGTTAGAGAGTGCAATATAAACAGTAATTTGCTTCAAAGAATAGAAAAATGTTCGTTTAAATAATACATACTTTTGCGACCCCAAAGCGAAACCGATAAACAATTGATTTGTCGGTTTTTTTGTGCATTTATGTGACCTATTGCGACCCCTAAAAACAGAATTAAATAACTGATAATCAATTAATTAATGTTGTATAGTTGAATTTAATACAATATCTTTGCCAACGAAACAATTCCAAAACTGCAGTAATGGAATTGTAACAAAAGCAAAAACATATTAACATGACTTACATTATTAACAATGACACACCAATTGCAATGCTTACAGTAGGGCAATTAATGGAGCTTTTGAACAATGGGAAAAAAGCCGAAACGGTTACTTTGCCCGAAACTTCAAAGCGATATGCTTATGGCTTGTTAGGTATTAGAAAACTGTTTAACGTATCACATGCAACAGCGCAAAGGTATAAGGACACAATTATTAAAAAAGCAGTCAGTCAAAACGGCCGCAAAATAATAGTTGATATTGATTTGGCAATGGAGTTATTTAACGCTAAAATGAAAAATAACTAGATGGAAACAAAAAGCCCCAACACCAGCGAAGCATTAGGACTTTTGAATGATATAAAAGGACAGCACAAAGATAATCAAATTATTGATAGTAAGCTAATTTCAAACGAATTAGATAACTTAAATAATCAATTTGATGAGATGCCTAACGAACCAACGGCAGCCCCTGAAAGCAAATCGACTAAAAAAGTTATTTCGTGGAAAGATAGACTTATTGATTTAAAAAACGATTATCCTGAAACTGAATTTTTATTTGAATTTAATGGATTAAAGTTTTTTACAATTGGCGATATAATTGTAATAAAAGGAAAACCCAAAAAAGGGAAGTCGCATTTAATGGTTGCTTTTGTGATTGCATTGTTAAGCGGTACTTTTATTGGACTTAACAAAATTAAATTATCAAAATTAAAAATGCTTTATGTTGATTGCGAGATGCACGAAAATTACACGGCACAACTTGCAAGAAAAATCCACTATTCGGCAGGTTTAAACACAAAAGAAAATTCAAATGATTTATTTGTGCTCAACCTGAAAAAAGATGCACCAGTGGAACGTGAACGCATTATTGAGGAAGCTATTAAAGAACTTCAACCCGACATCGTTTTTATTGATGGAATAAAAGACATTACACGAACCGAACACAATGACCCAGTAGAGGGAAAGCGTATTGGTGAAGAGCTTAAGCACTGGACGGCTGAAAACAATTGTTTAATTGTAGTGGCAATACATGAAAATAAACAAGACAATAATTCGAGGGGTGCGGTTGGTGCGTCAGTTGAAGAGATTGCAAGTGAAGTTTGGCGTATTGATAGAGATAACGAGGGCGTTTTTAATGCCAGTCAAACAGCATTTAGATACCATTCGCCAATTGAAAATTTCTGCTTTAAAATGGACGACAAAGGCAATTTGGAAAGTGTTGACGGTAAACCAAAAACGAACCCAGCGGAAGCGAAACAAGAAAAAATGGATTTTTTATTTCGTGAAGCGTTTAGAGATTATAAAAGTTTGTCATTTAATGCCTTACAAGATGAAGTTATGAGAGTTAAGCGATGCAAAATTACAGCCGCTTACAATGCAATAATGGAAGCAATGAAACTACAAATTATTATCAAAAATTTAGTTGGTATGTACGAACTTAGCAACCTCACATCACCTCACAATTGAACAAAAGTGAGGTTATCTAAACCTCACATCACCTCACCCCCCTATATAGTAGGGGGTGTGGAGTGAGGTAGATATGAAGTAAATTAAAAATCTTTTTTTTGATAATCCTTTTCATTGATAAAATATGGCAGTAGAACTTCAAAAATACAGCGGCAAAGATAGCAGGCACGTTTGCCCAGCTTGTAATGATAAAAGCAGTTTTGTTTTTTATATTGATACAGAAAAAAATATACCTATTCATAAAACAGTAGGCAAATGTAATCATGAAAGCGGATGTGGATACCATTACACAGCAAAGCAGTATTTTATTGATAATGATATTAAGAATGAGTTTAAACCGAACCAATATATTAAACCAGTTGAGCCAGTTCGACCGATGGGAGTTTTAAGTTTTGATTTGGTCGAAAAGTCAAACAGCTACAATAGTAATTTTGTGAGATTTTTATTTGAGATATTCGACCATAACAGCACTATAAACCCGACAATTGTAAGATTGTGTCAAATGTATGCTTTAGGAGCTACAAAGGCAAAGGAAGTGATATTTTGGCAAATTGATGAAAGTGGTAAGGTACGAACTGGAAAAATAATGCAATACAGCCCGGAAATTGGAAAGCGGCAAAATGTTGACTGGATACATAGCAGAATGATAAAAGCAAATTTATTGCCAGCCGACTATAATTTGAAACAATGTTTTTTTGGTCAACATCTTTTGAAGCTTAATAAAGTGGCCACAGTTGCAATAGTTGAAAGTGAGAAAACGGCTATCATTGCCAGCGGTTTAATGCCGGACTTTATTTGGATTGCAGCCGGGCAATTGCAGGGTTTAAACATTGATAAGTGTAAATGTTTAGAAAATAGAAATGTAGTTTTATTTCCTGACTTATCAGAAAAAAAAGAAAATAAAAAGACAGCTTTTGAAATATGGCAGGCTAAAGCGGCCGAAATAATGAAAGCGTATAAATGCAAAATTATTGTTTCGGACTTATTAGAACTTAATTCAACCGACACCGACCGAAAAAACGGTTTTGATATAGCAGACTATTTGATTAACGAACAAAGGAAAAAGGCACAAAGTCCCGGACTTTCTGAAATGAGAAATAAAAACAACGCTTTAGGGCTTTTAATTGATAGGCTGGAATTAATAGAAATACAGTAAACAAATACAATAATACTATAAAATGGCACTTAAAAAAGGCGAAAAGCTTAATCCAAACGGTCGACCAAAAGGGGCTACCAACAAAACAACTGTAGAAATTCGAGCAGCTTTTCAATTATTAGTTGAAAACAACCTCGAAACATTGGAACAGGATTTAAAAAGTATAGAACCGGAAAAGCGAATAGGTTACATTATTAAATTATCAGAATTCTTTTTGCCAAAATTACAAAGTTTGACAATTGAAAATCAGTTAGAACTCGAATACAAACAGCTTGAAATTTTGCTACAAAAGGCAAGCCCGGACGCACTGGAAATAATAACTCAAAAGATATTAACATTAAAAATTCAATCAGATGAAAACAGCTAAAGACATTTTAAATTTTGTTCGTGGAAATAAAGAGCAAAAATTTCACATGGTAAGTTATTTTGTTGATAAGGATACCGACAAAATTATAATTGATTGGTGTGGAAGTTATGCCGATGCAAAAGAAAATACATTTATGGCCTGGCACGGATCAGTTAGATTTCCCGAAAAAAACGAACTGGAAACAGCTTTAGAACTCTATCTAAAAACTAATAAAGTAGAGCCTTATACTATTGATATGGCCTATCAAAGAATAAGAAATGAACATAACATCAAATAATTAAAATCATGGCAAAACAAAACTTTTCCAAGCCCTTAAAGTCCGAAATTGAATTAACTATTGAACTTTTAGAAATGGCAAAAAAAATGTCTATCAAAGAAAAAAACGAAGTATTAACTAAATTAAAACAGCTATCAAAATGAGTAAACAATTAAAAACCAACAACATGGCAACAACAAAAACGCTTTATGTTAACAATGAAGCAGTAGAATTTGAAATGACAGCGTTACAAAATACGCTTAATGAAGTAAAAAGAGTAAAAAATTATCTTATTGATAGTGATTTACTTATAACACCCGGAACGATATTGCAAGCGTGCGAAAAGCAATTTAATACTATCATTGCACTATCAAAAGAACCAGAAATGCAAAAAATGTATGATTTCAATGAAAAAGTTGGAAGTAATGACATTTTAAACGAAATGACACTACAGCGTATTAATGAAAAAGGCGAAGCACTTAATCAAAAACTTTTGGCAGGATTGCCACCAATGGGAAAGTTGGCAAAACATTATTTGCAGTATATCAATTGCGAAACGATGGAAATTGTACCGGGAGTGCGTGAAATTTTTATAGAAAAACATTCAATAAAGGTTGATGCTGAAATGGCTCAACAGCATGAAAATTTGATAAATGCTTTGAATTACTTCTTTGAATTGTACCCCGAACAACCAACTAATTTAATCATGGAACGGTTGTTTAAAAAGATTGGACTTTATGAGCGTGAAATTGAAATGGATCTATATTATTATGATAGCCAAAAATTATGTAGAGATTGGGTTCAATTAAGGGCAAATAATATGCTTTAATATATTTTTTTCGATTGTTTGAATGATAAGGCGGTTTGTTCGTGAGAATAGGCCGCCTTTTTTGTATGGTTTTATGCCAAAAAAAAGCGGACTAAAGCGGTTTTTAGTCCGTACATTAGTCCGTTTAAGAATTAAATCATTGATTATCAATGTATATTGCGGAGAGAGAGGGATTCAAACCCCCGGTACCTTGCAGTACGGCGGTTTTCAA
>JBMOHZ010000038.1:0-12242 GCA_049317585.1 Paludibacter sp. | reverse complement strand
TCACTGAAATCCCTGACACAATATCGTCTTCCATTGGTTTAACATATTGCATTAAACTTAAATTAGTACTGTTTTTCTTGTGAAAGTACGCAAATGGATAATCAATGGTTTTGGAGCCTATAATGGGCGACACTTGCACCTGATAGTGTAAATGAGGCTCTGGCGAACGACCTGAATTGCCACAATGTGCAATAATTTGTCCACGATGTACATAATCACCAATAGCCACTTTAAATGAGCCTTTTTTGATATGCGATAATTGCGTATATAAACCCTGTAAATGTTTAATAATAATAGTATTTCCCCAATTATTTGCAGTATCTACTTTTCCAATTTCGTTTTCGTCAACATTATCAATTATTTGTTCAATATATCCATCGGCTGGTGCTAAAATTGGTTTGTTATAGCAATAATAATCCTCGCAAAGTAGACCATTGTTTTGATAAGATTTATTTTGATCGTCATATATCATAAAATCAAACGCTTTTCCCCATTCACCCTTATGTGTGTATTTACCATCGTACCCCTGACTTACTTTCCAATCGCCCCAAAATGGCATATACAATGGATAGTGTACCAAATGAGATAGTCGAGTTTTATTATTTAAAAAAGTGTATAAATTAATTTCAGGCGAATAATACTGTATAGGTGTGATTATCAATTTTGTAGGGTTGGTTCTTAACTGCAAAAAATAGACAAACAAAATTACTACAAAAGAAAATGGCAGCGAAAAGATTGGAAGCTGAATAAACCCTAACAACTTATCCATAAAAAGAAGTATCAATGATGTTAAAGGTACCAATAACACGGTCCATAAATATGAATAACGTGATGGAATAATAAAAAAACCACCAATTGCAATGGCTACCATCATATAATTAGCACCGATATTGTAATAGGTTATACTTGCAGTTTGGGAACCCGTAAATTGTGCGAAGAAATAAGCGGATAAAAAACCGATAATTGACAATGAAAATGCAATTCGAGAACAAATTAATAAACTAATAGCAATTAGAAATCCGGCAATAATATTTTCCTGAAAAAATATTGAACTAATTGCTTTTAGATAGGTTTCAATAAGTTTATGGACCGGAAAATTATCCAAGTTTTGAAAAAAAGCTAACAATTGACTCCCTCCCATGGAGTACATTTCATTCATCCAGTAAATGTTTCGTTGCGTGAGACCTAAGTTTTCGAATTGAGAGGCAGGTAATACAATAAACCAAAAAGTAATAACAAACGGAATACTCAAAACAGGCAAACCATACTTATTAAGCCAACCACTTAAGGTTACCGAAAGCATTAAAGTTAATAGCGATGCAAGTATCAACAAACTGAAATACACCCAACTGGGATCGAAAAATGTGCCCATACCAATTCCGGTAAGTAAGGCATTGAAACTAAAAAGACCTTGTTTTAATTGCGCCTTATTCAATCCCATAGAGTTTGCCAAAAATACCGAAACCAACACAGCTATCAAACCTGATACACCCGCAAAAAAATTGAAAAAAGTTACAATGAATAAAACAATTGAAAAAAGTTTATTATTGAAGAAAAAAATAACCGAGTAACTATTAAGCGTAGCCGGTAAAATTAAATTGCGGAATGTAGCCAAGGATTTTTTCATGCACAAAAATAGTTTATTTCAAAGGATTATTTACCAAATGCTGAGGAATTTGTTCATTAGCTTCCAAATCATTTAAAGTTTCATTTCGACGAATAACATGCGTATTGTTCTCATTATCAATCAATACAATGTTTGGTCGAAGTGTAATAAATTGCATCCATTGCGTCATATTATAAGCCCCAACTTTGTGAACAACAACATTATCGCCTTTTTCAAGTAAGGGGAAAGTAATACTTTCACGCACAATATCAATATTCATACAAAGTGGTCCATACATTACCATTTCTTCGGTATAGCTACCAAAAGCTTGTGCCGGACTAATTTTGTGGTCGTACCAAAATGCGGTAAACAAGGTATTTACTCCGAAATTCATAATTGTAGATCGACGTCCATCTGAAAGTCGCTTGGTGGCCAATACTGTTCCTAACAAATAACCTGCATCGTCAATAAGTACCCTACCCGATTCGAGAATCAACAATGGTAACTCTTCTTGTTTAAAACCAAATCCTAAAATTACATCCGTAATGGCATCGGCAAATTGATCGATAGAAGGCACCGTGTCCGAACCAGGCAAGTAAGACCCTTTCAGCGTATTAGCCGATGGAAAACCACCTCCTAAGTCGATATATTGAATTATTTTATTGTATTTTTCTTTAATACTCCAACTTAACTCACACAATTTTGTAGCAGCTATGGCATACGCATTTGGCGATAACATAAAAGTTCCAATATGGCAATGTAACCCTACTAAATCCAAATTTTCGGAATTGATAATACGCGTAATGGCATTCCAAGCTTGTCCGTTTTCGAAATTAAAACCAAACCTATCCCATTTGGGGTAAATACCTGTGTCCATATTTACACGTATGGCAACGCGAGGTTTTAGCTTATTTTCTTCGCTTAAACGTATTAACGAATATAATTCGTCGAAATGGTCGATGTGAATCAAGGAATTATTCTGGGCTGCTTTTATCAACTCGGCATCTGATTTATCAGGACCATTGAAAATTATTTTATTACCTGGAACACCATTTTTCAATGCTTTTTCGTATTCAAATCCCGATACCACTTCGGCCCACGATCCCTCTTGATGAAAAATTTGACAAACCGCGTTCATATAATTGGTTTTATACGACCAAGCAAATTGCACTTTAGGATATCTGGTTTTGAAAATGCGGGTTGCATTTTGATAATTACGCCTTATTTGTCGTTCAGAAAGCACAAAGCAGGGCGTACCATAATCTTTTATTAAATTTTTTACTGGCACACTTTCGATGTGCGTAACTGGTTCGTATTCAGTACGAGTCCCAAACTTATTCATTAGTCCTGTATTCATTTTTTGAATTATCGGACGTTCATATCTTTCTTTTTTCATGATGATTAATTTTATTAAATTCTGCCCCTAACCCCTAAAGAGGAATAAGAGATATTAGTACTGATTTTAATCTTAAATTGTAAGTATTTTGTGTATTCTTTCACCTTAGAGGATAGGGTTATGTTTTATAGTTCCCCAGTTCCTGATATTTTCTGAAATTCTTTGATATCTGTAATTAAATCCCATGCATAGCGAACAAATATTTTACCCACTTCATAATCGGTAAATGGTTCCACCTTTTGTCCTAATGCCATTTTGACTAAACTGGCAGGCTGATTTTGACCCGCAGCAGCTGTTAGGTAAATCCAAGCCGGAAAACGTGGATTTACTTCCATGATGTACGGTTTTCCGTCGGTAGTTTGCATAATTTCCAGTTCGCAGCCACCACGCCATTTGGTCACTTTTATAAATTTCTGAGCCAATTCTATGTGTTTCTCGTCGTCAAGGGTAATTCCTGCCCACGCTTTACCTTTGTCGGTAATATATAATTTTCGCATCGGGATTACACTTATCGCATTGCCTTCGCCATCGCCCAACGCAGCTATATTTATTTCGGTTCCATTTATAAACTCCTGAACTATAATAGGTAATCCCCATTTTGCTTGAATTTTATAAAATGCTTTCTCAGCTTGTTCATACGTATTTGCAATTATTGCATCGTAAAATTTTCCTTTAACAACCAATGGATAACTAAATTCTTCGGCTGCCTTTGTTAAATCTTTAGCCTGATAAATCACTTTGTCGGCAGGCACAAGCATGTCATTTTTTTGTCCAAATTCGTACAATTTCATTTTGTCACGCGCTTCAAACTGATCTAAATCTGGTAAAAATGTACTTATTCCCATTTCTTTTAGCTTATCCTTTAATTTTATAAAATTAAAAAGTTCAGCATCAAAATTTGGAATTATGATATCAATTTTTTCAATATTATGAATGTATTGAATGCGACCCATGAGCGCATCGGTTCCGGCTGCTGGATAAGGAATTTGATACGTTTTATCTACCAAATCGTGCATATACAATCCGGGTTCAAGCGCTTCATACGAAAGCCCTATAATGTGTGCATCAATATCTTTACATTCGCGAATGGCTCTAATTACTGCAACTCCTGGTCCTGGACTGTCGATGGCATTTAATGCCGTAACGGCTATTACAATTTTCTTTTTATTTTGATTTTTCATCTCTGTTTTCTTTTAAATATCTTCACATCATATCAACTTCACATTACCACATCAATCAATTATTCCATAATCTTTTAACTGTGTTTCAAAATCGTCCAAGTCCTTTTCGAACTGATCTTTATCAACATCGTATTTTGTACATATTAATTCGATTATTTCGGATGATGGTTTATTTTCTTTGAGCAGTGCAATTATATCGCCACCAATGGTATTTGTCGAAAATGAATCTCCGGTGCCAGGATTAAATACAAATCCTTCTTCGCTTGTCGCTATGTTTTTCTTGATTGTCATACTATTATAATTTTTTATGAGAGTGAAATACTGTTTTAATTTGTGATACAAATATATTGTTATTGAAAAGTATTTCAAAATGATTTCAGTAAAAGAAATAATACTTTCAGTGAAACTGCAATTTGAACAGTTAAAACCAAACTTAATTAATTCAACTGTTTAAAACACCAATTTTGCAACCTTATTTTTTACTTTCACAATTATAGATGTTCCCTTAGGTAAGTTTATTGGAATAGAACTTTGAATTAATGTTGATTGGAATATTCGTCTTCCGTCAATAGAAATGACTTCAATTGAATCGCCAATATTTGCTCCAATAATATTTAAACGACGATTTGAGTAAGATACACGAAGCAGCTGTTCCTTTTGCGAGTGTAAAACTGTAAAATCGCTCTCTACAATAGATGTAAACTCTTTCCAATAATCGGAAATTTGATATGCAATAACTGATCCTACTGGCACTACAAGCTGACATGTAGATTTATCAACTAAATAAAAAGTATAATAATCAATTGTTGGAGGAATAGCATTTTGAATGCTAAATTTCGACAATTTAGTACAACTATAAAATGCACCACTTCCAATGGATACAACATTTTTGGGGAAATTTATTTCGGTTAAACCCGTACAATATTCAAAAGCATAGTTTCCGATTGTGGTAAGTGAATTTGGTAAGGTGACTTGTGTTAATCCTGAGCAACCATCAAATGCCGAAAGATCGATAGTTGTAACCGTAGGAGGTATAATGCAACTACCTGTTTTACCTAAAGGACAAATAAACAATGAATCTTGGTTTTTATTGAGTAATATTCCATTGTTAGACGAGAACATAGTATTTGCTGCTTCAACCTCAAAATCGGTTAATTGGGTACAACCATAAAATGCATAATTCCCAATGCTTTTAACCGATGCTGGTATTCCAAGGCTGCCAGTTAAGCCACTGCAATAATAAAATGAATAGGTACCAATATCTTTTACTGTAGCGGGCATACTATAATTTCCGGTTTTACCACCAGGACATACAAACAAACTATCCTGACTTTTATTTAAAAGAACGCCATTATTCGAAGCATATTTTGTATTTAACACATGAACATTGTAGGCCGTAAGCTGATTACAACCATAAAAAGCATAAGAGCCAATTAAACCTACTGATTTAGGAATACTAAGTGAACCTGTTAAGCCACTACAATTATAAAACGCATAGCTTCCAATGCCTTTAACAGTCTCTGGAATGGAATAGGTACCTGTTTTAGCAGGAGGGCAAATGTAAAGTGTATCTTGTATTTTATTGAATAAAACATCGTTGGCCGAAGAATACTTTGGATTAAGTGCATCTACCTGAAACGAAGCAAGTTTATTACATTCAAAAAAAGCATAAGCTCCTATTGACGTAAGCGTTTTGGGAATTGTAACAGTACCTGAAAGACCACTACAACCATAAAAAGCACCTTCAGCTAGCTCAGTAACTGAACTTGGGATAGTTAAACTTCCAGTAAATCCACTACAATAATAAAAAGCATAATAACCAATAGTTTTTACCGAAGATGGTATTACTAATGAGCCAGTTAAACCCGAACAATAATCAAATGCCGAAGCACCTATTGAAACTACAGTTGATGGAATTGTGTATGTCCCGGTTTTTGCACTAGGACATATAAAAAGTGAATCTTGTCTTTTATTCAACAATACTCCATTGTTCGATGAGTATCGCGTATTTGCTGTTTCAACTACATAAGCCGAAAGTTGAGTACATCCATAAAGTGCATATGAACCTATAGATATACAATTTGCTGGGATGGTAAACGAACCAGTAAGTCCATAACAATAATAAAATGCCGAACCACCTATAGATTTTAAAGTAGATGGTAGTTTTATTGTGGTTAATGTATATTTACTTGTTAAGGTGGATGCGTTATAAAAAGCACATAAAGGTAATTGGTTAGCTGGATAGGCAATGGTGGTTAGTGCATACGAACCATCAATTCCTGTATAAGCTTTAATTGTTGACAACGATAAGTCGAGAACAGTCAGCAAAGGCATTTTATCACGCATAAAAGCAAAATCACGTGCGTCAATATTTCCTGTAATAGTTAAGTTTGATATTGTATTAGCAGTTGCCGACAAAGTAGTACTTAATGTTCCGGCAGTTGTCTGATTTACTGTTTTTGAAGTTTGACAAAATACATATTGTGCTAATATGAAGATAATTAGCAGTAAAGTGATTTTTTTCATTTGAGTTTATTTAAAAAATTATTGATATAAAAAGCTTAGTTACACTAAAAACGTTTTATCAATAAAGGCCTGAAAAGCATCTTTGTACTGGTCGCCCACTGGAATATACACTTTATCGAACACTATGCGGTTGCGGTCAATAACTTTTACTTTATCTAAATTTACAATAAACGAGCGGTGCACTCGCAAAAAACGGTTTTTAGGAAGCTGCTCTTCCATATTTTTCAATCGGATAAGAGTAGTGATTGGTTTTTCGTTTTCGATATGAATTTGAACGTATTCGTTGGCGCTTTCGATGTATTTTATATCGGCTAAGTTTATACGAATCAGCTTATAATCCGATTTCACAAATAAACTTTCGCTGTTCGTACTCAGTTTATCATCGTATTCGGTTTCGGATTGTGCACGCGCTTTTACTTTATTTACTGCTTTCAGAAAATCCTCATACCCAATGGGTTTTAAAATATAATCGGTGGCATCTACTTTAAAACCTTCGAGGGCATATTCGCTGTAAGCGGTTGTAAAAATTAGAAATGGCTTTTGGGTGAGCGATTTTACAAAATCCAAACCATTTAAATCGGGCATATTAATATCCACAAAAAGCAAATCTACTTGTGTATTGGCCAATATATCAAGTGCTTCGAATGCACTTTGGCAAAGGGCTACTTGTTCTAAAAAAGGGGTGCGTTGTATATATGAACTTATTTGCTGAAGCGCAAGTGGTTCATCATCAATGGCTATGCATTTTAGTGTCATAATATGGAATATTTAATTTAACTTCAAAATCTGTAGTTGTTTCAATCACATCGAGTTGGTATTTATCTTCAAATAGTAATTCAAGACTTTTTTTTACATTTTGCATACCAATACCCGAATATTTCTTTTCTGTATTTTTTAAATCGTTATGCTTGCTATTTCGTATTAAACAAATTATTTGTTCATCGGCAATAGCTATTGAAAACTGTATGTATGATTGCTGGCGATAACTCACACCGTGTTTAAACGCGTTTTCGATAAACGACACAAAAAGCATGGCAGGAATTTGAATATCGGGCACTTCGGAAGGAATTTCGCAACTTACACTTACTTTATCAGTAAAGCGGAGTTTCATAAGCGAAATATAACTCTCAATAAATTCGAGTTCCTTTTTCAAACTACTGTGTCCCAATGTAGTTTCGTAAAGTAAATATCGCATTAATGTGGACAAACGCAGCACTGCATCTTTAGCTGTTTCGGTGTTTATGTCAATCAGCGCATGAATATTATTAAGGGTATTCATAAAAAAATGCGGACTCACTTGATGCCGTAATAATGCCAATTCGGTTTTGAGTTGTTCTTTTTCTACATCCTTACGTAAACTTTCTTCGCTAAGCCATTTCGAAATCATTTTAAAAGCAATACTAGCTACAAGTACCAATAGCGAAATTATTAAACTATTTACATACTGCATTAGTAACGAAGGTTTCTCAGGTCCTTCGGGTGAACGATAACCCTGAGGCATAGGCATTTTATCGCCCAATTCCATAGGAGGCATGCCGGGCCCAATTTCCATGCGAGGCATTTCAACAGGTTTAAGCTCGTTTAAATGAAATTTAAACGAAACGGATGCCGAACTTATAACGATAGTGACAGCTAATGCGAAAACGATATAAAGTAAATATTTTTTATGGAATAAAAAACGAGGTACTAAAACTGAAGTATTAAGTATAAAAATAATCAAAAAGGCAGTAATCCCTATCCATTCGAATAAAATCTTATCCCAGAATAGTTTGTTTTGAGATTGCTGAATCAAGTATGGTATGGCGTATACAGCCATCCACACAAATGTAAAAACCACAACTTCAATGCGTTTTATATTCTTAATTTTTTCCTCAGTTGTTTTCATTTTTTGTTTTAAAAAAGGGAGAAGTACATGCGTCTTCTCCCTTGTTAAAAATACTTTTTAAGGAATTATTTTTTCTTGATATAAATATCCCAAGCAATGCGATCAACAATGCTTGTTGCAAAATAAGACTGACGCAAAGATATAAATAAGTTACGAATAGTTTCTACCGAAGTACCTAAAAGTTCAGTAATAGTTTTACTTGAACCATCGTCGAATGTAATTTTAATTTCGCGTTTGTGGTTAGTTACACTTAAATCGGTAGCATCGATACTAGTTACATCAACCAATTCAATTTTGGCTGTTGATTGCAATACACCTGCAACATATACTTTAGCACTATCTAAGCTGTTTGGGCCGGCTTTGCGAACAATTTGCACATCGCCAATTGTTAAAGCATACTCGCGTTCGCGGTGACGTTTATCGGCAACAGTTTTAATAGCCGTGTACTTTTCTTCATATAAAGCTGTTGAGCCCTGTTTCACAGCATAAACTGAAACAGCAGTATCGCCAGTTGAAAAACTGCTATTTACTGTATATCCGTTGGCAAATACAAATTCGGATGCAAACTTATAACCCAATTCCTTACTGCTCGACGATTGAATACTCAACGCTCCTGCATCAACACTCTTCACGTTGATTGTGGATGCCATAGCATAATCCCATCCCAAAACACGGTTAAATTTATAATCGTATTTGTTGAGCGAGAACACATAATTGTTGCTCAATAAGGTATCAGCCGGATTGTACATAAACAATGCATTGGGACGTTTTACTTTTTCTTCGGGTAAGCGTACAATCATCATTGTAGCATTGTCGGTCGCTTTGCTAAAGAAATTTGTAATAGGTTGTTTCCATTTCTTATAAGTATTGGCTTTGTTAAACTCATACTCTCCCACTATATCGGTCAACATTATTGTATTGAAAGTTGAATCGATTACTGGCGAAAATACTTTACTCATACTTGGGTTATCATAACTTGGAGTAGCCAATACCTGATAACCTTGCGAACTAGTGATAGTTTTAAGCGCCACACTTAAATTGTCAGCACTATTTTGCAAACTAGACTTTAACGAACCATCCGATAGTTCGGAGGTACAACTCCAGCTTATCATTCCGATTGCCGAAGCTAAGATAAATAATTTTGTTGTTTTCATTTTTTTAATTGTTGTTTGATTTTGGAAATTACATTACTTGTTTGTTTTTAAAAACGATGCAAATATATATGTCTAATTACTTGAAAAAAAACATTTTCAGTGAAAACGTCATTAAGTTCAGTGAAAACTCTAAAAGTTACTTTGTTTTCCGAAGATATTGCACACGCTTACTTGATTGAATACTATTATAAACGTAGCTTAATTATATTTATTCTAAAAATTGACTATCTTTGTGTAAAAATTGACTCCATTATCTCAAAATGCGCATCGACTCTCTCAGTATACTGAATTATAAAAATATAGCTGAAGCCGAACTAAGCTTTTCGCCTAAAATAAATTGTTTTATTGGCGATAATGGTATGGGCAAAACCAATATATTGGATGCGCTATACTATCTTTCGTTTTGCAAAAGTTTTTCGAACCCAATCGATTCGCAAAACATACAACACGAATCTGACTTCTTTATGCTTAATGGTAAATACGTGGTAAACGACAAAATGGAGGAAATTTACTGTGGAATGAAGCGTAAGCAAAAAAAACAGTTTAAACGTAATAAAAATGAATACGAACGTCTTTCGGATCATATTGGATTATTACCCTTGGTTTTTGTTTCTCCCGACGATTTAATTCTGATATCGGAAGGTAGCGACGAACGACGCAAATTTATCGACGGCGTACTATCGCAATGTAACCACACCTATTTACACCAACTCATACAATATAATAATGCATTGAAACAGCGAAATGCATTGCTTAAATCCGAACAAAAGGTCGATGTGTCGCTTTTTGAGATTTGGGAAGAGCAAATGATTTTATTTGGCTCTTATATTTATGAACAACGAAAAATATTTTTAAGTGAATTTGTACCCATTTTTCGCGATATTTATCATCAAATTTCAGGTGGTCACGAAATTATCGATTTACTTTATCAATCGCAACATGAGCAAGGCGACATGCAACAGCGCATGATTCAAACGCGTGAACGTGATTTGATATTGGGATATTCTACGCAAGGTATACACAAAGATGAACTTGAAATGCAACTCGATGGTTTTCCTATTAAGCGAGTAGGCTCGCAAGGACAAAACAAAACATACCTCGTTTCATTGAAACTTGCTCAACATTTTTTTCTGCAACGTGCACATAATTTTGCACCCATACTTTTGCTCGACGATATATTTGACAAACTCGATTCCAAACGCGTTGAAAGAATTGTTCAACTGGTATCGAGTAATAGTTTTGGTCAAATTTTTATTACCGACACCAATCGCGAACATTTAGATAGCATTTTGTCAAAATTACACAACGACACCCGCATTTTCACTGTCACAAATGGTTGTTTTCTCTCATAACTCTTTCAATAAGTCATTCCTTTTAACATTTAAGTTTCGAGTATAATAAAATTGAAAAATATTTTTTATTTATACAGTACTATTTAATTAAAATATTTTTTCGGAAATATTTTCCTATTTTAATTTTATTATTATATTGATTTACAGATAGTTAAATTTATTTATCGGAAACTTTTAAATTTTTACCCAAATATTTATTCATTTAGTTGTTGTGTATTCCATATTTTTTCCTTAAAATTGTAGCCGTTTTAGAACACACTGCTACAAATTACAACTTACTCATATTAATCTTTTTAAGAAAAATTAAACCGTGAACACACGCACTTATTCTCCCGAAGAAATCAAAGAAGCATCGTTTGAATTCTTTAAAGGCGACGACCTTGCCGCCAGAGTTTGGTCAAACAAATACGCGTTAAAAGACTCGTACAACAATGTTTATGAGCTAACTCCGGACGATATGCATCGCCGTTTAGCCCGTGAAATTGGCCGAATTGAAAAAAACTACCCCAATCCACTCACCGAAGATGAATTATTTGAGTTATTTCGCAACTTCAAATACATCGTTCCACAGGGTAGTCCTATGACTGGTATTGGTAATGAACATCAAGTTGCTTCGTTATCAAACTGCTTTGTAATTGGTTTTGATGGCGACTCCGACTCATATGGAGCCATTATTAAAATTGACGAAGAGCAAGTACAATTAATGAAACGACGTGGTGGCGTTGGTCATGACTTGTCGCATATTCGCCCACAAGGTTCGCCTGTAAAAAACTCAGCACTAACATCAACGGGTATTGTGCCGTTTATGGAGCGCTATTCAAACTCAACACGCGAAGTAGCACAGGATGGTCGTCGTGGTGCACTGATGTTAAGTGTGAGCATCAAACACCCCGATTCTGAATCATTCATAGATGCTAAAATGGAATCGGGCAAAGTTACAGGTGCTAATGTATCGGTTAAAATCGACGATAACTTTATGAAAGCTGTGATGACTAACAAACCATATACACAGCAATATCCTATTGGTTCAGATACTCCTTGGTTTACAAAAGAAGTTGATGCCAATGTTATTTGGAAAAAAATAGTACATAACGCATGGAAATCAGCTGAACCAGGTGTTTTATTCTGGGATACAATTATTC
>JBMOHZ010000037.1:0-12405 GCA_049317585.1 Paludibacter sp. | reverse complement strand
TGTCAAAACCAAACAGCCCCAGGTTGTTAGATTAAAAGTCTATGACTTATAATTAGAGTGCAAAGATAGTGCAATTAATTGAAAAAGTACTTGTAAGTAATGCAAAAAAAAAGATTATCAAATTTAGATAATCTTTTTTATGTTGAATTTTACTGTTCCCAAATATCTTGTTCAATATTCATTAGCTCATATTCAATTCGGAGTTGCTCTCTACGAATGCTTACCGGATCGCTATAAGTTTGTAAAAACATTTTATCAAACATATTGCTGTCGCCTAATAAATAGGAGTAATATAAACGTTGAGAAAAGAAATCATCGAATGTCAAACGTTGGTTTTCATTGCCGTTTGGAATAATAAGTTGCTTGGCCAAGTAGGGGCGAAGCTCATCATACAAATACCAACAAACTACTGAGTTCTGGAAAAAATTCCAAATACCTTCGCCGGTTTTATTTGTTCCCAATACATTCATGTTTGTCACATTTGTTTCGTTGTAAATATACATAGGTGCAATAGCAATTACCTTCGTGTACATTTTTGAGTAATGTTTATTGAAAAATACAATTTCCTGAACAATATATTTTAATTGTTTACCAGCATAATCGGCATAAGCATAACTACTAATTTCAGGTTTATTGGTAATTTTGTTTTTAACTACCAAAGGAGTTTTTCTTATTTTGGTATTTACCGAATCCCAATCGCAAATAACATAAAAATCGGATAGTTTATCTTTACAAATAGCTTCTTTATCCCATGAAGGTTGAATGTCGAACTCCTTCTTTTCATAAGGTTTAAGAGTATCATTTACAGTAGCTTCAAGAATAACTCTAAACAAGCTTTTATACTTTTCGGTTGGAGTTATTGGAAAATAAACCTGACTGTTTTGTTTTTCGCGCATGTCCAAAATACGATAAACAATTCGTGACCAAACAATATCGTCTCTACGATGATTAACAACGGCAATGGTATCAGCAAGCGACTTCATCTCAGTTGTTTGAATAGCTACACGACCACTTTTATCAAAAAAAGGTAATACCTCTTCTTTGTTTTGAGCATTTATTACACTAAGTGCAAAACACACAAAAATGTAAACTAAATTGAATTTCTTCATAACTTATACTAATTAAAAATTATGCTAATCTAAATACCATAGCTCCAAGATTCTGATTATAACCATCAGGACCAACTGCAACTATATTACTAATAATCAGACTTCTGCCTTTCGTAAGTTTATTTAAAAAGTTTTGATCAAGTTTTGCGCCACTTACATTTGAGGTTGGTAAACCATCCACAATCATAGTAAATGAAACAATACGGAAATTTGCCTTTACAAGTTCATCTTTACCATAACTGGCTATCATTGTAGAATTACGTAATTCATCAACCGACATTAAACCACCTTGTGTTTGATTTCCATCTCTATCTACTAAATAGGCGGTTGGTTTAGGTAATTTCTTAATTCTAAACTTACCTGAGCCCATGGCTTTAACCGCTTTATCAATTTTGGCTGAAACCGATATGGTTAATTCACCCTCACTCATGGTAGAGATTTCGTATTTACCAGGACCTTTCTGAACTGATTTTCCGCCTGCTACAGCAAGTATTATATTTTCTGGAGCAATACCAGGCACTGATACACTAAAATTGTTTACAATACCTCTATATACTACATTTAAGTCGGAGTTCGAAATTGTTGCCGAAGGTTGACTTACCATATATTCCGATTTGAATTTATATGTTCTTGTATTGCCATCATTTCCCTGCATTCTTATTTCGCCCGAATAGTTTTTTAAACCTATACTTGTAGCAGATGTTTCGTATATGCCTTTAGCAATTCTACTTCCGCCAACATAGTATTCGGGTACGGTAGTTGAATCCACTGCAGATAATACAATGCGTGCTTTATATCTATCGCCTGTAAATACAAATTTCGATTCAGGAATTACCAATGCTTCAACTTTATTTACTCTAAAATCGGAAGCATCAGTTCTGCTTTTTAAGTATTGAACCAATTCGGCTTCGGCTGCTCGTATATCATTTTGATATTTAGTAAGCATAGTTACTACAGCCGAAACAGGCATTAGCTCAAACATGGACGATTCCCAGGTTTTTTCATAAGAAATACGCTCAGTAGAGAAAATTTTCGAATAAAGCTCTTGTTTTGTAGGATTACCTTCGTAAGCAGCAAATATTTTTTTACCATATTCATCAATTTTCGATTTTAAAATCTTGCCATTACCACCATTAATAGCATAAATACCAGCAGCATCCAAATTATCGCGACCTTCAATTTTACGTGCTTTAGGGTCGGCTTTGGCTTTATCAGCAATCTTAACTACTTGAACTTTAAAGTTTTCAATATAACTATACAGATCATTCGATTCCTTTTTTACTGAATTTGCTTTAGTCAACCATTCGCGTACTTTGGTAGGATTTTTTTTATACAAATCATCAAAATCTGAATACAAATCAGCGTTTCTTTTCTCAGCAGATTCAATTGAAGTGTGTAAACTATTGTCGACCAACGTAAAACCATTTAAAATATCGCTCGACACATTTAATGCTAACATAGCTGTTAGCACCAAATACATCATTCCTATCATTTTTTGCCTCGGGGTTTCCGGACAGTTTTTAGCTCCACTCATTCTTTATCAAATGTATTTGAAATATACAACTAATTAGTTTAAAGCATTTAGCATGTTGCCATATACCTGATTTAAATCTTTTACTTGTTTTGCTAGCTTTTCAGTTCCTGATTTAAATAAATCGGATTGAACAGAAGCAAACTCAGTTGAATTTTTAATTTTGGTAAGTTCAGAATTTACAGCACCTAAGTTTGTGTCTAAAGCACGTAAGGTATCTGATTGTTTTATTAAACTTTCCGATTGTGATTGAATATTCTTAATTTGAATTTCGTAAATTGAATTTATCGAAGCTAAGTTTTTATTAATATCATCAACTTTAGCAGCATAAACTTTGGTATTTTTATCAACAGCCTGTATACCATCAGCAATGCTCTTATAGGCAGTTTCCAAACGAGCCGAAGCTGTAGTTAATACATCTTGTGATCCAATAAATTTGCCAGTAGCTTCAGAAGCAGTATCGATATTTTTAACCAAATTTTCTGTTGATTTTGCAACATTTCCAATGCTTGATAACTGAGTAGCTGTGGTTGATAAATTTTTAATACCATCGGATAGTTTTTTAACATCATCGTCGCTTAAAGAAGCTGAATACGATAATCCTACTTTAGGAGCGCTAGAATTTGCGGCTGCACTCGTTTGCGCTATACCTTCGCTTTCAAAGTCGTATACTTTACTCCAGTCGTAGTCTTTATGTGGCTTGTCAAATGCTCCTAAGGCAAATAAAACTGCTTCAACAGTCATACCAACTCCAAGCATAAAACCTCCCCATTCGGTATGAAGAATTTTACCCATTGCACCTACAATTACTACTGAAGCTCCAAGGCTATAAAGTATTCCAATGAAACGCTTCGTTCCAGGTGCATTCCACATTTCGTCAAATTTTGTTTGATTTCCTGACATAATCTAGTTTTCTAAATAATATTTGTTGTAATTTTCAATTCTATTTTTTAAATTCTTAATACTAATCGCCATTAAACGAACGTACACAACGGAATCCGATGTACGGACGACTTTCGTATTGATATTCATATGTACGAACACCACATTGGAGATAATATCCTATATCTTTCCATGAACCGCCTTTAATAACTTTGCGTTTCAATACGTTTGAATCATTTTGTTTTGCACTGTATTGGAAATTTGGGTTCATATCGGCAACCAACGAACTTTGAGCATTGATATAAGCAGTTGAAGTCCATTCCGAAACATTACCTGCCATATCGAACAAGCCATAATCATTTGGCATGAACGAAGCTACTTTCATAGTTGTAGCGCCGGTATCGTCGGTATAACTACCTCTTGTAGGTTTAAAGTTGGCCAAATAACATCCTTTTGAATCGCGGAGGTAATTACCACCCCAAGGAAACATGGCTAAACGACGTGTACCACGTGCTGCATATTCCCATTCGGCTTCAGTTGGTAATCTGTAGTCCTGACCACCAATAGGATTGGCATTGTTAAATAATTGTGTCCTCCAGCTACAAAATGCTTGTGCTTGTTCCCATGTAACACCTACTACAGGATAATTGGTAAATCCGGGATGCGAAAAATACATGCGCATTTTAGGATCATTGTAAGAATATTGAAAATCGCGAATCCACATTACAGTATCAGGATAAACTTTAACAATTTTCATTGAAATTAAATCCTTGCGTGTTATTAACGGACGGTTAATAGTAGAATCGATAATATAACCCAATTCATTAACATACGAAGTGTCAACACGTGCAATGGCACCTTTTGGGTAAGCACCAGTGTTTACATTTAATTTGTTTCCGGCAAGAGCAGCCTGATCGTAATTAATCCATTCGTATTTGTACGTAAGTTTTCCCGGGTCAAGTTGTGGTTTTGAACTAACATCATTGCTGTTTTGGTAATTAAGCGATGCAAATATGCGTTTGTAAGTAGTATCTTGTGAGCCCCATGGAATTTTTGATCGCCAATTTAATTGAACCATTTTTAATTGTTGAGGCGACAATTGATTAAATGGATTGTTTTTATCATTGTAAATGGTATATCTCTGACGTTCTTTTTCATTGAGCGACGGATCTTCGATTAAAGAACGCATTGTAATTGAATCGCGTACCCAAGCAACGAATTGTTTATACTCGTCATTTGTAATTTCTGTTTCGTCCATCCAAAACGCATCTACAGTTACATTTATTGATTTATCTTTTACAACGCTAAATGGCGATTGGTCATTGGCTCCCATAATAAACGAACCACGTTTAATAAAAACCATTCCATACGGATTAGCTTCAACAAATCCCTTGTTAAACATATTTCGTTTCGAAATACCAACAAGTTCTCCAATAGGTTTAGCAGCAATAATGATTATTGCAACTAATGCTAAAATTATCAGATTTTTTTTCATACGTACAATATTTGATATTAAAAAAACATTTAAAATTAAATTAGAGATATCTTATACTTTTATATTTTGAACTTTGTTTGGAAAAAACGTATTCAAAACTATAGGAAACTAACAATTCAACTGAACCAATACTTGCCGTAATCATCTTATTAGATGGTACGTCATAAGAAATACTTGCAGCTAAACCGCCATTTATTGTTGCGCCGGCCATTAAAACAAATGAATTAAATGGTCGTATCGTTAATCCTCCCCAAAACTTATTGTCATATTCTACTCTTGAACTCAAATCAAACTGCCAGATATTAAAATCGGATTTAACTAAGAACGAAGGTTTTAATATGTATTTTTTGTTTTCCAACGTATAATTCATTCCAGCAGTTAATTGCATTAAACTTTGGCTGTTGAATTCATACATTTCACCCCATTTTATAGTAGGCTCATTTAAGTGCAACATTGAAACACCTGCATACCAATTAGCTGTTGAATACCAAATCCCTAAATCCACATTTAATCCATTACCACTCACTTTTGATTGCGGTATGTCATCATCTCCTATTAAATTATGGTATTCTGGTTTAGAGATTTTGTCATTAATTAAACTATCTCCTGAAAACCCTATAGTTGCTAAACCAATATTTGTTCCTATACTTAAACGCCCATCGCCTAATTTTGTTTTATAAGCATATTGTAGCTGCATTGATTGATTTGAAAACCAGCCAAATTCATCTTTCATAAAACTTAAACCGAAACCATGTTTTTTGTTGCCAATTTTTAATGGTGAATTAATAGTGAAAAAAGTAGTTGAACCTCCTACAGGCATACCTATCATATTAATTCTGTGCTGTCCCACAATTTCGATTAAATCACTTTCGCCTGCCGCTGCAGGGTTAAAAGCATTATTGTGTAACATGTATTGACTTAACTGAGCATCGAACTGTGAAAATAGTGTTCCGCTAACTAGTACAAAAATTCCTAAAACTATTTTTTTCATTCAAAATTCTGAATCGATTTTTTATTTGCAACCATTATAATTTAAAAAAAAATCAAATTGACTCCACTAATCTAAACTTCAAAATTTCCGAAAAATTGTACAATCAGCTTTACTTTTTTGAAATTTGGCTCAATATTCCTCCTCGTTAAAGAAAAAATCTTCTTTACTTGGATAATCTGGCCAGATATCCTCAATACTTTCGTAAATTTCGCCTTCATCCTCAATCTCTTGTAAATTTTCAATAACTTCAAGAGGTGCGCCCGAACGCATAGCATAATCTATTAATTCATCTTTGGTCGCAGGCCAAGGTGCGTCTTCAATTTTTGATGCTAATTCCAATGTCCAATACATAATCAACAATTAAATTAAGATATTTTGATAATCGCTTTATTTTCGTGCAAAAATAGAAATTTTTTTTATTAATCAACGCTATTCCACAATATTTCTTTTGCTCCAATCTTTAAAGAAATATAACGCGCCAAGGTGAAAAAATAGTCGGATAATCGATTTGTGTATATAATTATATGATTATCAATGTTATAAAATTTTGAAACTTCCACTATTTTTCTTTCTGCTCTTCGCGAAATAGTTCTACAAATATGGCAAAAACTTGCTTCCACACAGCCTCCAGGAAGAATAAATGCGGTTAATTCGGGCAAAACTGCATTCATTTTATCAATTTCTTGTTCAATTTTCTCAATATCTTTGCTCCTAATTATGGAAACTTCAGCAATTTTTGTCTTATTTGTGTCGGTTGCGAGGTACGATCCTATTACAAAAAGTCGATGTTGGATTGTTTCCAATGTCTTGAGTTCAGAGGCTAAAGCTTCATGACTTGCCAACAATCCAACAAATGAATTTAGTTCGTCGATAGTGCCATAAGCTTCTATTCGGATATCCGATTTTGATACGCGGGTACCTCCAATTAGTCCCGTTTCGCCTTGATCACCAGTTTTAGTATATATCTTCATTTTAGTATTTCAATTTTATATAATTGTTATTGTTTATGATTAGAAAAGCATTTTATAATTTTTCTTTGTTAAGGCTGGATTGAAAAAACATATACCTACTTGAAATAAATCGATAGTTGAAGTTACTTGCTTATTCTCTTTTATCAATTGCCATGCTTGTTTCATTTCTTTTGACCAATATATATCATCAAAAATAACAACTGCATTTTTACTCAATTTTGGCACAATTATTTCAAAATATTTTAATGTTGCATGGTAACTGTGATTTGCATCAACAAAAACAAAATCTATTTCATTAAATTTATTTAAAGCAGTATGAATTGTATTGTCGATATTTCCGGTTATAACTTCGACGTTTTTTAAATCCAAATTTTTAAATGTTTCCAATGCTACGTTTGCTGTTTGTTCACATCCTTCCAACGATATGCATTTAGATTGACTTGATGTAGAAGCTATATAGGCTGTTGAAATACCCAACGAAGTACCAAGTTCAATTAGGTTGTTAAGTTTTAAGTAGTTAATGGTTCTAAATAATAATTGACCATACTTAGGTTTAATGAGCGACGATTGAGCTATTTCAGAAACTTTTTTAGGTTTACTTGTGCCAGTGCCATAATCGGTAGTATTAATTGTCCTTTTGTCAGTCAGCAGTTTCTGTCTTGTCTTTTCAATTTCGTTGAATATGTAAAACTCATTTTTTTCGAGTAAAACATAGTTTGTAAACTGAAACAAATATGGCGAATGTACACCAAATCCCTTAGAATTTCGAGCAGTAAGTAGGTGAATGATAAAGTAGTATATACGATAAACTAATTTCATGCTTTAAATCAAATAATCGTAATATTTCGTTCTTTGCATATATCTAATGCCATTTCGCGTAATTTGAATTTTTGAATTTTTCCACTTCCAGTCAATGGATATTCGTTTACAAAAAAGATATAACGTGGTATTTTAAAACGTGCAATTTTATCTTTACAAAACGAACGTACATCCTCTTCAACAATGGCTGAACCTTGATGTGGAATGATAAAAACTCCTACATCTTCGCCATATTTTTGCGACGCAATAGCCACTACCTGAGCATCTTTTACACCTGGCATGTGATACAGAAAATCTTCAATTTCGCGTGGTGAAATATTTTCACCACCTCGTATTATCATATCTTTAATGCGTCCTGTAATTCGATAATTGCCATCAGCATCTTTTACGCCCAAATCGCCTGAATGTAAAAAACCATTTTTATCAATAACTTGTTCAGTGGCATCGGGATTTTTATAATATCCTTTCATTACATTATACCCTCTACAACACATTTCACCTTGAACACCATCGGCACATTTTGCGCCAGTAATTGGGTCAATGACTGCTACTTCTACAAATTCATACTCACTGCCTACGGTAGTGCATCGTGTTTCAAATGAGTCCGTAATACGTGTTTGAGTCATCCCAGGCGACGTTTCGGTTAATCCATAAACACTTGTTATTGTCATGTTCATTTTGTCGCTTACTTGTCGCATGAGCTCAATGGGACACAGCGCTCCAGCCATAATGCCTGTACGTAACGACGACATGTCGAACATATCGAACATGGGATGGTTTAATTCGGAAATAAACATGGTAGGTACTCCGTATAAAACGGTACAACGTTCTTTGTGAATTGAAGCTAAAGTTATTAATGGATCAAATTTCTCAACCATTACCAAAGTACAACCGTTTGTTAAACAATTCATTACGGCTAATACTACACCAAAGCAATGAAAAAGTGGTACACATACACATAACTTATCGCTGGGCGTAAAGTCCATATGTAAACCTGTAAAGTAACCGTTGTTTGCTATGTTGTGGTGCGTAAGCATTACACCTTTGGGAAATCCTGTTGTGCCCGAAGTATATTGAATATTGACTACATCGTGACAATTAATGGTGCTTTTTAGTTCGTTGAACTTTTCTTTCGAGTTATTGCTTCCCAACAATAAAATTTCGGAAGTATTGTACATTCCTCTATGCTTTTCCTGTCCGATAAAGATAATGTTTTTCAGTATTGGAAAACGAGTACAATTCAGGTTGGCTCTTTGCGAAGTTTTTAGTTCAGGTATTAAACCATTGATAATGTTTATATAATCGTTTCCTGGAACACCTTCAGTTAAGCAAATAGTTTGCATATCAGAGTCCTCAATTACAAACGCTAATTCGTGTGCTTTATAATTGGTATTCAGTGTTATAACTACAGCACCTAACTTGGAGCATGCAAAGAAATAACTCAACCAATCAGGGACATTTTGTGCCCAAATACCAACATGCGAACCTTTGACTACTCCAATTGATAATAATCCATTCGCAATGTTATTTACTCTGGCATCGAACTCGCTCCAACTGAAGCGTAATTGACGGTCGGGATATACAATAAAATCGTTTTGAGGTGTTTTGTTTGCCCAATTTTCAAGCCATTCACCGAGTGTTTTATCTATTAACTGCATAAATTACCTATAAACAATTAAAGTGGCGTATAAACTACAGCAAGTATTTTGGCTGTTTGGTTGTTGGCTGAGCATACTACATGTTCAACAATTGAATCGTAATAAATACTGTCACCTTGTTGAAGTATATGTGTATTAATTCCATAAATAACTTTTATTGAGCCATTTAATACGTACAAAAACTCTTCGCCTTCGTGTGATGATAAAACTGTTTCGTTAGTTGTAGATGGTTTTATATCAATTAAAAAGGGCTCCATATTGCGACCTGATTTGTTTCCGGCAAGCGAATAAAAGTCCAAATGTGAATTTTTGTCAGATAATTGGCTCGAGAATGATACAGGCTGGTTAATATCCTCATTTCGTTGAATAACAGGGCCTAATTGATCCGAATCATCGAGAAAAGTTCCAGGCCGAACGCCCAATCCGCGAGCTATTTTGATTAATGGAGCTAAAGATGGAATTTTTTCACTAATCAAAATAATATTTATGGCTTCTTCGGTTAAGCCCGAACGGAGTGATAAATCCTGAATACTCACATTGCGGTCGTGCATCAACGATTTGATTTTTTCACTTACTAAAATATTACTCATACATATATAATTTGAAAATTAAACACTTCACAAGCAGGTTTACTTCCCTGCCAAGCTTTTTGTATAAATATTAATATCTGAAATGCTTTCGATAGCTGTTTTTAAGTCATCGTCCGATTTTAACGAAAACTCAATTTCACCCTTTTGATAATAATAACGCTTCACAATCTCGAGACTTAACAATTCAATTATATCTTTTTTATTATCCTCAATGTTTAGCTGAATATCCGGTTTTAGTTTGGTTTCGAGTGCTTTTAGTTCACTATCAGCATATTTTTCAATTCCTTCGGATTTAGCAAGTTCCAAAAATTCTTTGTACATTTTTTCGGATTCAGTAGTGTATGTGAATTTTTTTTCAACCAAAAAATTCTTAAAATCCTGAAAATCATCATCATCCAATGAAAATTCGTTTGGCTTGGCTATTTGAGGATGTTTTGCAACATACTGATTCGCAAAATCAAAATATAAGTTCTGAGCAAAAATATAATAGGCGATATTTAATTTGCGGTTATCGGTGGTTTTTATATCGGGTACAATGCCACCACCATCGCGCACTTTACGACCATTGCGGGTTGTAAACTCAGTAGTTAAACTATCGGGCACACGTCCTACACTTCCATCCTCGTTACGATGACTATAGTCAATAGCCTGTATACATCTTCCACTTGGTATGTAATATTTAGCTGTAGTTACTTTTAAATGCCCCCCGTAACCTAGTGGGCGGATATTTTGCACTAATCCTTTACCAAATGTACGTTCGCCAATGATAATGCCTCTGTCCAAATCTTGCATAGCACCAGCCAGAATTTCGGATGCCGAAGCCGATGACCGATTAACTAAGACTGCAATTTTTAAATTAGGAAAAGCCGGTTCAGAAGGCGTTTTGTAAGTACGTTCGGTAAATTTACTTTTACCCTTTGTTTGAACTACGTCACTGCCCTTAGGTACAAAATAACCTATAATTTTAACAGCCTCGTCAATTAAACCTCCACCATTGTTACGGATGTCAATAATTAAAGATTCAATTTGTTGATTTTTAATCAGTTCCGAAACAGCATTTTTTAATTCGGTTGCCGACTTGTCAGTAAAATCGGTAAGTTGCACATACCCAACTTTTGGCGCAATTAAAGCCGAATAACTAATGGGATTCACTTGTATTTTTTCACGTAAAAAAGTTTTCTCTAATGGTTTGTTTTCACCAATTCTTTTGAGTTTTAATTTTATGGTTGTGTTTGGTGTGCCTTTGAGCTTAGCACTTACTTGGCTTACTGTTAGACCGGTTGTACTTTTTCCATCAATTTCGAGAATAATATCACCTGCACGAACATCATTGCGTTGAGCGGGCATACCTTCGTAAGGTTCCGAAACATAAATATTTGAATTGATTTTTGTGATGAGTGCCCCAATTCCAGCATATTCGCCAGTAGTCATGAATTTCAAATCGTCCGTTTCTTTTTCGGGAATGTAAACCGTATACGGATCGAGGCGCGAAAGCATTTCGCTAATGGCATTGGAAGCTAATTTGTCATAGTTTAATGTATCTACATAAAATGCATCCAGTTCGCGAAACACAGAATTAAAGATGGATAAATTTTTACTAATTCTAAAGGTACGTGTGTCGACTGTATTAGTTTTATTTTGAGCATTTAAGAATATGCAAATGCTTATTAGCCCAATAATAACTGACGTTTTTCTCATTGTTAAATATTGAAATTAAATTTTATAGTTTATTTTTTGAACGTTTGTAGGTTTTTGCCCATTCCATCACATTTGCAGGTGGTCGTTCGTTGAGCAATTCTTTTTTCATAAAATCCATGTAAGGTGCTACATGACTGTAAAACATTTTCCAGCCTGCACATAAGTAATTTAATCCAGGTTCGCCATCTTTAGTGAAAGCAAATCTATTTTTAGGACATTCGCCATTGCAAGCAAACAAAAACTCACATTCCATACATTGGCGTGGAAGTTTATCGCGTTTGTCAGTGCCAAATTTAAGCTGTTTTTCGGAGTACATCATAGCCGACAATGAGTCGGTATTTATATTTCCAAGTTTGTATTCGGGAAACACATAATGGTCGCACGAGTACACATCGCCGTTAAATTCCATTACTCCTGCATGTCCACAATGCTTAGCAAGCGTACATACACCCGGTTGTTCGCCCACCCAATTTGCCAATGTGGAATCGAACATTTGAATATAAAACCTACCCACATCTTCCTTAATCCACTCGTCGAATAATCCACACAGAAACTTTCCCCACTGAAGTGGCGATACTGAAAATTCGGCCAATTCAGCTTCTTTCACTTCGGGATGTGTCAGTTTCAGGCCATTTCCTTGTACATTAATACGCTCAACTAT
>JBMOHZ010000036.1:0-12580 GCA_049317585.1 Paludibacter sp. | reverse complement strand
ATGCTTGTTGGACATCCAGGCGAAACCGAGCAAGATATTGAGGAATTAAAAGAATTCCTTACATTTGCAAAGTTTGAGCGAATGGGTGCATTTACGTACTCGAACGAAGAAGGAACACATGCGTACGAAAAGTATGAAGACAATATACCCGAAGACGTTAAGCAAGATAGATTAAACGATATCATGGCTTTACAACAGGGCATTTCGGGCACAATAAACCAATCAAAAATTGGCAAAACTCTCAAAGTAATGATTGATAGAATTGAAGGTGAAAATTATGTAGGAAGAACTGAGTTTGATTCTCCTGAAGTAGATCCCGAAGTATTAATTCCACTTTCAACTCAGGGAGTAAATATTGGCAATTTTTATTATGCTGAAATTATTGACACTACCGATTTTGATTTATACGCTAAGTAATTTGCGAGTTATGAGTTTTGAGTTTGAAGTTTTGATTAGATAATTATGAATCACAAAGAATTAATTTCAAAATTAGCCTTGCGTACAAACTTGCCTAAAACCGAGGTTGAGGCACTGCTTGACACCACTTCAATTATTGTAAAAGAACAACTACTTGAAGGTAAAATTATTGGCATTCAAAGTTTTGGAAGTTTTGAAGTGCGAAAAAAAGAGGAACGTCTATCAGTTCATCCAGCAACTCAAATACGGACACTTGTTCCTCCAAAATTAGTTGTAAATTTTAAACAAAGTAATATTCTGAAAGATAAATTAAACGAAATAAAGCTATGAGTAAGGATAAAATTTCATCGCAGGAAATGGTTGAACAAATTGCAACCAAACTTTCGGTAAGCAAACGTGTAGCTGAGGAATTTTTAAAATCGCTATTTTCCGAAATTGAGGAAGCATTGCTCAAAGGTGAATCGGTAAAAATTAAAAACCTTGGAACCTTTAAAATGCAATGGAACGAACCACGTAAAAGTGTAAATGTACAAACTGGTGAAGTCATAATTATCGACGGATACAACAAAGTAACTTTCACACCCGACTCCGATTTAAAAGAGGCTGTAAATGAACCATATTCACATCTTGAACCAGTAGAACTCGATGGACAAGAAGTGCCATCGTTCGAAATTGAAAAGCCAATTATTCAAACACCCGAAACGCTGCGTAATTTAACTGAACAAGCTTCGGAAATCAAGGATATTTTATCCGAAATACAATCTTTATCAGCTAAAAAGCAAGAATCAGAACCTATTGAAACAGCTAAACCAATAGAAACTACTGAAACTGAAATACCTGAATATGACCTAATATTGATTGACCAAGATGTTGAAACATCCGAAATAGAAATTGAACCCGAAGCCACTCCTGAAGTGATTATAACGAAACCCGAAGTGATTGTAGAGCCAATAATTAGCCCCTACGAACCTTCCTATTCAGCAGCACAAGAACCTGAGAAAGAAGAAGTTGCACAAACAGTTGAACCTGCATATTATACTGAAAATAAGGAAACTACAAAATCAAATGATACATTTTCAGAATCAACAAGTGAGCCGTTTATACTCGGTAACAAAAAGAAACGCAAAGGGCTCCGGTTTTTGATTGGTTTTATTGTGATCATTTTATTAATTGGAGGTGGTATATATGCTACTTATTTCTCTTCATCATGCGTTCGTTGTTGGGTTGAATACGATTTACTATCAGAAACCAATCGCATGAAAATGAATGACTATTTAGACACTTTTAAAGGTTGGTTTACTGCTGACAAAAAGGAGAATAAAGTTGATACAGTAAAATCAAATTCGGAAAGTAAGATCACGCCACCTACAGATACAGTTAACACACCTACTGACTCAGTCGAAATTAACAACGACGTACCCAATACAGCAGATAGTCTGCAAATACTTTTTGATAGTCGACGTGAATACAACGAATATTTAGGTGAAGAAGAAATTAGCGAAGGAACTAGATTGACAACAATTGCACAGCGTTATTATGGCAAAAAGGAATTTTGGGTGTATATTTACGAAGCAAATCGCGACAATATAGTTCACCCCGACCGCATAACTCCGGGAACCATAGTAAAAGTTCCTCGCGTTGACAAACGGTTGATTGATAAAAAGAATCCTCGTTGCTTACAAAAGGCAAAAGAATTACACGATTTGTATGTAGGAAAAAAATAAAAAGATCAAACTAAATATCACTCTTTAAAGTTCTGTATTATAGCACTAATACAGGACTTTTTTTTGTTCATTATTCTTAAAAATAGCCTTAATAGCAGCCTCTGAAGGCATTCTTTGTCATAATAATCTAAAATCAGGTTAATAGTTATTAATTGAAGATTTTAACACATCAATAATAGCTATTTTTGTTCTGCAAATTTAAACACAATACATAAAGTATTTAGTATGGATCAACTAATTGACATTAGAGAACTTAACGAGAGAATTGAAAAGCAAAGTGCATTTGTAGATGCTTTAGTAATGGGAATGGACAAAGTAATTATTGGTCAGAAACATTTGGTAGAGTCATTATTAATTGGATTACTTTCGGATGGGCATATTCTGCTCGAAGGTGTTCCGGGACTTGCAAAAACACTTGCAATCAAAACATTATCAGACTTAATCAAATGCGATTTTAGCCGCATTCAGTTTACACCCGACTTATTACCGGCCGACGTAATAGGTACTATGATTTACAGTCAGAAAAGAGAAGAATTTAGCATTAAAAAAGGTCCCATTTTTTCGAACCTAATACTTGCCGACGAAATAAACCGCGCTCCAGCTAAAGTACAAAGTGCTTTGCTCGAGGCCATGCAGGAACGTCAAGTAACTATAGGAGAAAACACCTACAAACTAGATGAGCCATTTCTTGTTTTAGCTACACAAAACCCAATTGAGCAAGAAGGCACCTATCCACTTCCCGAAGCGCAGGTTGACCGTTTTATGCTTAAAGTAATAATTAAGTATCCCAAAAAAGAGGAAGAAAAATTAATTATTCGTCAGAATCTTTTAAAGGAAAAACCAAAAGTATTACCCATTTTATCGCCAAAAGATATTATTGCAGCCCGCGATGTAGTACGCATGGTTTATATCGACGAAAAAATTGAACGCTATATCATTGATATTGTTTTTGCAACTCGTTTTCCTCAGGATTATGGCTTGGAAGGGTTAAAAGATATGATTGCTTTTGGTGCTTCACCACGTGCATCAATCAACCTGGCTTTGGCTGCTCGCGCATATGCATTTATTAAACGCAGAGGATATGTTATACCTGAAGATATACGTGCAGTATGCTACGATGTATTGCGTCACCGCATCGGTTTAAGTTATGAAGCTGAAGCTAATAACATGACATCGGACGAAATAATTACTGAAATACTTAATACAGTTGAAGTACCTTAATCAATTAATAATTAATAATTGACAATTAATAATTGAAGAAGTGGAAACGAGCGAGATTTTAAAAAAGGTTCGAAAGATAGAAATTAAGACACGTAGTTTGTCGAAAAATATCTTTGCTGGCGAATATCATTCGGCTTTTAAAGGCAGAGGTATGACCTTTGCCGAAGTGCGTGAGTATCAGTACGGTGACGACATACGGTCAATTGACTGGAATGTTACAGCTCGTTTTGGACACCCGTATATAAAAGTTTTTGAAGAAGAGCGCGAGTTGACTGTTGTACTAATGATTGACGTTTCGGGTAGCCGGGATTTTGGTACAGTTTCGCAAATGAAACGCGATATTATTACCGAAACTGCTGCAACCATAGCGTTTTCGACCATACAAAATAACGATAAAATTGGTGTTATCTTTTTTTCAGATAAAATTGAAAAATTTATTCCTCCCAAAAAAGGTAAAAAACATGTTTTACACATTATTCGTGAGTTGATAAATTTTAAACCAGAAAGTAATTTGACAAATATTGGTGCAGCACTTCGGTATTTTACCAATGCAATTAAAAAAAGCTCTACAGCGTTTATAATATCAGACTTTTTTGATGCCGATTTTGAAAAAGAACTCACCATTGCTAACCGCAAACACGATATTGTAGCCTTACAGGTTTATGATATCCGCGAAACTGAATTGCCTGATGTTGGTTTGATTAAACTCAAAGACGCTGAAACAGGTCAACGAATTTGGATTGACACTTCCGACAAAAGACTTCGAACTTCGTACAAACATAGTTGGGGCGAAAACCAACTTTCATTGCAAAAATCGTTTACAAAATCGGGAGTTGACTTTGTATCGATGAGTACCTCCGACGATTATGTGCGCTCACTTATGAAATTATTTAAAATGAGAGCCTAAAACTCAATAAATGATTGATAGTTAATAATTAACAATTAATATTTTAATGAAAAAAGCAGTATTGTTTTTATTAATACTTTTTCTATTTTGCTCAAATGCTTTTTTGAATGCTCAAAAGTTTACTGTAGATGCCAAAATTGACTCTACAGTTATTCTTATTGGTGGACAAACTGCATTGACGTATGAAATAAACCAAAAACCAAGTGATAAAGTAATTGCACCCTTATTTTCGGATACAATTATTGGAGGAATTGAAATTGTAGAAGCCTTAAAATCAGACACTACAAAGGCCGATAATGGTAATATTTTGATAAAACAACGCTACGTTGTAACTTCGTTTAACGATTCATTGCTCTACATTCCACCTTATCCGTTTATTATGGGTACTGATACAGTTTGGTCTAAATCGCTTTCGCTTAAAGTTGTACAACCTTTCCAGATTGACACTACTTCGAATCAAATTGCTGACATTAAACCGGTTATGGATCCTCCTTTTAATTGGAAAGCCATAGTACGTATTGCACTTATAATTTTATTAATACTTATAGTTTGCATTCTAATCTTCTTTGTAGTACGTAGATTGGTGCAAAAAAAACCAATATTCGAGCACAAAACTCCCGAAGTTATTCTACCAGCATATATCATTGCTTTATCTGCACTCGATAAAATTAAAAACGAAAAAGCATGGCAACAAAACCGTACAAAAGAGTATCATACTGAAATTACAGATACTCTCAGGGTATATATTGAAAAAATTTACAATATCCCATGTATGGAAATGACTTCGGAAGAAATAATTGAAAATTTGAATCATTTGCGTTTCGAAAATAAACAGGCTTATACTATGCTTGTTGAGATACTTAAACTCGCAGATCTTGTTAAGTTTGCTAAATGGGAAGCTGCTCCCGACGAACATGAACATAGCTTATCCAATGCATATCAGTTTGTAAACGAAACAAAAATTATTGAAGAAGTTGTTGATATTGAAGATAATACTATAAAAGAATAATAATTCAACGACGGTAAATTTTATCAAAAAATGACATTTAATAATCCCGAATATCTTTTTATACTTTTACTGCTAATACCTACAATATATTGGTATGTGAAAGAGATGTATAAATCCGATGCAAGTATGCAAATTTCGACACATCGGAACATTCAACAAATAAAAAAGAGTACTAAGATAAAACTGCTTCACGCTCCTTTTGTACTTCGAATGCTGACAATTCTGTTTTTAACAATAGCATTGTCTCGTCCTCAAGCATCGAACTCATGGCGCACCGAAAACACCGAAGGAATTGACATTATGCTAGCACTCGATATATCGGGTACCATGATGGCCGAAGACTTGAGACCCAATAGGTTGGAGGCATCAAAAGAAGTAGCTACTGAATTTATACTTTCACGTCCCAACGATAATATTGGATTAGTAGTTTTTTCGGGCGAGAGTTTTACCCAATGCCCCCTTACCACAGACCATGCCGTATTGGTAAACTTATTTAAAGGCGTTGACTATGGTATGATTGAAGATGGTACAGCAATTGGACTTGGACTGGCAAATGCCATAAACCGCATAAAAGACAGCAAAACCAAATCTAAAGTAATTATCCTACTTACCGACGGATCGAATAACCGTGGTGACATTGCCCCCATTACGGCTGCTGAAATTGCAAAAAGCTTTGGAATAAGAGTGTATGCCATTGGAGTGGGTTCGTATGGCAAAGTAAATATCCCAGTACAAACACCAATGGGAATGCAATACCAACAGATGGATTCTGAATTCGACGAAAAATCGCTTCAAGAAATTGCTTCGATGACTGGTGGAAGCTATTTTAGAGCTACCAACAATACAAAACTCAGAAGCATTTATCAAGAAATAGATCAAATGGAAAAAACAAAGATAAATGTAAAAGAATACAGCAAGAAAAATGAAGAGTTTTATGTTTTTGCGCTGTTGGCATTTTTATTTTTATTAAGTGAGATTATTTTAAGAAATACCTTATTGCGAAAAATACCGTAAAATAAAGAATAACAACATGTTTCGATTTGCACATCCTGAATATTTGTTTCTACTCATTACAATTCCTGTACTGATTGGCCTGTTCATATATACGCAATATATCCGAAAAAAGAAAATTAAACTCTTTGGAAATCCTGATTTATTGGCTGAATTGATGCCCAATATTTCTTACATTCGTCCACAAGTTAAATTCTACATTCAGATAACAGCTATTGTATTGCTAATTATTGTGTTAGCTCAACCACAATTCGGCACAAAAGTTGAAAAAGAAAAACGTAAAGGTATTGAAGTGATGATTGCATTGGACATTTCGAATTCGATGATGGCTCAAGACTTGCAGCCAAGCAGACTCGAAAAATCAAAACAAGTCCTTTCGAAACTTGTGGATAATATGACGGAAGATAAAGTAGGTTTGGTTGTATTTGCAGGCGATGCCTACACGCAATTACCTATTACAGTAGATTATGTATCGGCCAAAATGTTTATGAGTACAATAAACCCCAAACTTGTTCCCAGACAAGGAACTGCCATAGGTACTGCTATTGATTTATGTATTAAATCATTTGGCGAATCGAAAGAAAAAAGCGAAGCCAGTCGTGCAATTATTGTAATAACAGATGGTGAAAACCACGAGGATGATGCCATTGGAGCAGCCAAATTAGCAACTGAGAAAGGAATAGTAGTTCATGTTATTGGAATGGGAAAACCCGAAGGTGCTCCAATACCAGTAGATGGAACCATGAGTTTTTGGAAGGATAAAGATGGTAATGTGGTAGTATCTAAATTGAATGAGGAAATGTGTAAAAACATCGCCCAAGCTGGCGGAGGCGTTTATGTGCGAGCTGATAATTCCAATTTGGCCAATAAAGTTATAACAAAAGAATTAGATAAAATGGCTAAATCCGATATTAAAACACAGGTTTTTTCGGATTATAACGAACAATTTCAGTCATTTGCTATTTTTGCCTTAATTCTTTTGTTGGTTGAGGGATTAATATTTGACAGGCAAAATAAAAAACTGAACAAACTAAAAATATTTAACTTAAAAGAAAAAATTCTGAAAACTAAATAGTTACGAGTTTTGAATTCGTAGTCTATGGATTGTTTTTATAAATTTGAATTTTGAAAATGAAAGTATTTAAAATTAAATGGTATTTTTTACTATTCTGTGTTTTTATTGGATCAGCTTCAATAAGTGCTCAGGAAGAATCGACAGATGTGCGCGAGGGTAATAAATTATATAAATCTGAAAAGTTTGTTGATGCTGAAGTTGCCTATCGCAAGGGATTACAAAAAAATCCGAAATCGTTCGAAGGTACTTATAACCTTGGGAATGCTCTTTTTAAACAAAAAAAATATCCCGAAGCATTGGAACAATATAAAAATGCTTTAGCATTACAACCCACTGCTAAAGATAAAATTGCAGCTGCGTTTCACAATGCTGGTAATGCATTACTATCCGACAAAAAAATTGAGGAGAGTATTAACGCATATAAAATGGCACTCAAAGCCAACCCAAAAGATGATGAAACGCGTTATAACCTTGCTTATGCACAAATGATGTTGAAAAAACAACAGCAAAACAAGGATAAAGATAAAGATAAGAAGAAAGAACAGAAAAAAGAGCAAGATAAAAAACAGCAGCAGCAACAACAACAGCAGCAGCAACCTCAAATGTCGAAACAAAATGCTCAACAAATATTGGATGCATTGATGCAGGATGAAAAAAACACAATGGATAAAAAGAAAAAACAACCAGTAAGGGCTCGTAAAAGTGCTGATAAAGATTGGTAGAAAAGACAAAAAGTATGAGAAATAAATTATTGTTATTTAGCATCTTATTAATAAATACATTAAGTGTATTTGCTCAAGAACCAGTGCGTTTCACTGCTTCAGCACCATCCACTGTAATTCTTGACCGACCATTTCAGTTAGTATACACAGTTAATGCAACTGGAAAAGACTTACGTACTTCCGACTTCAATAATTTCGAAGTGTTGGCTGGACCATTCGAATCACGCAGTTCGAGCTATCAGATTGTAAATGGCAAAACGAGTTCATCAGTTTCTGTTTCATACACATATACACTACAAGCCACTAAAACAGGCACATTTACTATTCCGTCGGCAAACATTACTGTAGATGGTAAAAAATACAATTCAAACGGATTATCCATAAAAGTATTGCCAGCCGATGATAATGCATCATCAAAATCGGGCAAAGAAGAATCGCAAACAAGATCGGCTGCCGGACAAGGCATAAACAACGATAATGTATTTATTAGAGCCAACGTTTCGAAAACAAATGTATACGAACAAGAGCCAATATTGGTTACTTACAAATTGTATACTTTGCTCGATGTAGTGCAATGTGCGAACAAAAAAATGCCTGATTTTAAAGGTTTCATGAAAAACGAAATTGAACTGTCGCAAAACAAACAATTTTCGTATGAGAACTTCAATGGAAAAAATTATGGTACAGTTGTACTGTATCAGGTATTACTATTTCCTCAACAAGCAGGCGAACTTAAAATTGATAAAGCGGTATTTGATGCCGTAATTCGAGTAGAAAACAAGCAACAAATGCGAAGTATCTTCGACGATTTTTTTGATTCGTATTCCAATGTACAAAAAACCATTTCGGCACCAGCTACTGTGGTCAGAGTAAATCCATTACCGACCAATAAACCCGCTAATTTCAATGGTACAGTGGGTACTTTATCCTTATCTTCAAGCATTTCGACCCAAAATATTAAAGCAAATGATGCAGTAACATTGAAGATTATTATTTCGGGCAATGGCAATTTAAAACTTATTCAGAATCCTGAAATTAAGTTTCCGGATGGATTTGAAGTATACGATCCCAAAGTAAATAACAATTTTAAAACCAACACCAACGGCATATCAGGTACGAAAATTATTGAATACATGTTTATACCTCGCCATGGTGGCGATTTTCAAATACCGTCGACCGAAATTGCCTATTTTGATATAAAAGAAAGAAAATATAAAACCCTACGTACACCTATTTACAACCTGAAAGTTCAAAAAGGTTCGGGCGAAGGTAATAGTGTGGTAAACTCTTATGTTGCAAAGGAAGATGTTAAACAACTTGGAAGCGATATTCGATTTATAGTCACTTCAGCTTTTGAAGTTGAAAAAGAAAAGAAACCATTTTTCGGCAGTGTTTTTTCTTGGATAATATACATTATTCCTCTTATTATCAGCCTTATATTGTTCTTTGTTTTTCAAAAACAAATCAGAGAAAATGCCAACGTAAGTTTTGTTCGTAACAAAAAAGCGAATAAAGCAGCCCAAAAAAGACTGAAAATTGCGTCAAAACTATTGAACGAAGGCAAAAAAGATTTATTTTACGAGGAGGTAATGAAAGCAGTATGGAATTACTTGAGTGATAAACTTACAATACCTGTGTCGTCGTTAACAAAAGAAAATGTAGTAATTGAATTACAAAATCTTGGCGTAGAAGATGATTTAATTAAAAAATTCATTGACATTTTAAACACTTGTGAATTTGCACGTTACGCACCTAATTCTGGTCAACAAGAAATGGGTAATTTATACGAAACTACTATCAAAACAATTAGTAGTTTGGAAAACAATATACGTAAAGCCTAATTTTATTCTTGTTTAAACAAAACGCACTTAGGATATGAAGAAAAAAAGATTTTATTCAACCATCACAATACTTGTTTTTAGCATATGTACACTTTTTGCACAAAATGAAGCTATAGAAGCTGCAAATAAGCTTTATAAAGCAGGTAATTATCAGGCTGCTGCCATGCAATACGAGGAAATAGCTCAACAATATGGCATTTCGGCAGAACTATATTACAACACAGCTAATGCATATTACAAAACCGGCGAAGTTGGTCGGTCAATTCTAAACTACGAACGTGCACTACGTTTAGCTCCTAATTACGACGATGCAAAAGCAAACTTGGAACTGGCTCAAACAAAAATTGTAGATAACATTGTGCAAGTGCCACCATTTTTTGTAAAACGTTGGATAGACAATATTATCAAACTACTTTCTATTGATCAATGGTATGTATTGAGTGTAATCGTACTTATTATTACATTATCTTGTTTCCTGTTTTTTATTTTTGGAAACAGTATGATAATTCGTAAAATTACATTTTATGCAGCATTTGTTCTGTTAGGAATAACAGTAGTGACTATCATTTTCACTTCGATTCGTCACAATCAACTGATGAATCACAACGAAGCCATTATCATGTCAGGTACTGTAACAATAAAAAGTTCGCCCGATAAGAGTGGTACTGATCTATTTCAACTACACGAAGGTACAAAAGTATCGGTCAAAAGTTCACTGGATCAATGGATTGAAATTAAAGTTGGTAATGGAAATATTGGTTGGATTGAAGCAAAGGATATTGAAAAAATATAACTAAGGATGGATATTTTATCGCAATTAATTGCTATTGACAAACAGATATTTTTACTGTTAAACAGTTTACATACAACGTATTTTGATACGTTTATGTACACATGCAGTAAAGTTCCTGTGTGGATTCCATTTTATATTTCAGTTATATATATTTTGCTAAAAACCTATGGTAAAAAAGGACTTTGGATTGTTTTATTTTTAATACTTGGCGTTGTATTATCGGATCAAATCTCTGTATTGATTAAAGATTCGGTTCAGCGACTTCGTCCTTCGCACGACGATAGTTTAGTAAATTTCATACACTTGGTAAATAACAAAAAAGCAGGTCTCTATGGCTTTGTATCATCGCATGCAGCCAATACCGTTGGCTTTGCTGTGTTAAGTTCATTGATAATACGTAAAAAGCTTTATAGTATTTCAGTATTAATTTGGTGTACTGTAATTTGTTATTCACGCATTTACCTTGGCATGCATTTTCCGCTTGATATTATTGGTGGGGCTATATTAGGTACTTGTATCGCTGTTTTTCTCTATTTTGTTTATACACAAACATTTCTGAAAAAATACAAACATTCTGAGATTGACAACGAAAAAATTCCATCAATTACTTTATTCATTTTTTTTCTTTCAATCTTTATTTTCTCATTGATGGGATAACAAAAAAGAAAGCAAAAATCAGTATTGAAACAAATCTCCTTTTTTGCCGATACGTATCATAAAACCGACGTTATTTCCATACATCGTCCCCCAATCAGTTCCAACTGAAATTCCAGTTTCTATTCCACCAAATATGTTGAAATACTTATTTACATCGAGCAAAAAGTTGGTCGATTTTAATTTTTGAATATAAGCAGCCGAATAACGCCCATAATTAGTTGAATACGAATTTAATATTTTAAACTCGTATCCTTTGAACTCTCCTTCGAGCCCAAAATGATGCACTTGTACTCGGTTATTCTGAATTGACACACCGCCATCAGCATTGTAAACAGGCGAGGTAATAAATGGATTTCCAATTGTTCGACCATAATGTGTCCAACCACTTCGGTACAAATAATTATTATAGTAATCGTCGGCACCACCATATACTATTCCATCTTTATCATGATATGGTCCATTCTGGTCAGTTGTATTCAAATACTCGTACAAAAAGCCTTTAACAATGGGAAAACTCTTATTTTTAACTGAAAATCCCCAAAGACCATCTGCAATATTTACAGCATCCCACAGCAGTAGTACAGGTTTATCTTCGTTAATATTTTGCCAATAAGCAGCCAATTTATAATCGTTTAAGTCATATTCCAATTTTGTGCTTTGCGAAATAATATGGTTACCACCTACATTTAATCGCTCTTCGTTGACTACCGAAACCGAATTTCCGCTACGTGTAAAAAATACATTTACAAAATCCTTTAATTGCACCGATTGTTGGCCGTGAATGGGATCAAAACCTCCCCATTGAGCTACATGGTCCAACCCATACTGAAAATGAAAAGGGCTTTTATTACCTCCAAAACGTATAAATGCAAATTTATGATGTAAAAGCATGTTTTTGGTGTATGCATCGTCGGTAAACCATCCATGCGAAAGGCCTCCTTTCACTTCAACAAAAGCATTTTTAAAAAACAAAGGAGTAAAATCTTCAATCCCAACAAATATTCTAGGTATGGGACGACTGTTTTTCGAAAAAATTAATCCACCACTCGATAAATTTTCATCCTGATTTCCATGTAGTTGATTACGAGAACCTGCACATAAATTAAAAACCCACAAGCGCATATTCAAAAAAGCCTCGTTCAATTCAAACTCAGTTTTATTTTCATGTTCATGCAAATGTCCTGTAAACGCAAAGCTATAATC
>JBMOHZ010000035.1:0-13360 GCA_049317585.1 Paludibacter sp. | reverse complement strand
CCAAATATTGCTCATTTCCCAAGTCCGGTTTTGCGCCCAGGCCAAAAGTACGACGAATGGTGCATATATAAATTTACGGCTGAATAAATGCTAATTGGCTAATAAATTTTTGAAATAAATTAAATGGAATTTTTGCCACAAAACTTCAATGAAATGAATGTTTTGTGGCATTAATTTTGATTACACAACCCAGCAATTGCAACTTCGCAATAAAAAAAGTATATTTGCAAATTCATTCAGCACATCAATATAATGCATATTACCCAAACATTATCAAAAATAGTTGTACTTTTTGTTGTCCTTTTTTTGTGGGCATGTAACGCTACAAAATTTGTAATGGATAATGAGTACCTGCTTGATGATGTACGTATTAAGTCCGATCTTAAAGATGTTTCTTCATCGGAACTAAAAGAGTATTTGCGCCAAACACCAAATCCTACGGCGTTGGGTCTATTCAGAATGCAATTAGGTATTTATAATTGGGCACCTAAGGATACAAGCACTAAATGGAACCGATTTTGGAGTCATACTTTTAAGAGTTGGGGTGAACCTCCAGTAATTTACGACGATATGTTGACGAAAATGTCGACTCACCAATTGCAATTGCTCTTCCAAAATCGAGGTTTTATAAATGCTAAAGTAGATACCAACCTCACTTTTAAAAATAAAAAAGTAAAAGTGCTATACAGTATACATGCCAATAAGCCCTACAAAATCCGAAATTACAAAACACAAGCTAATCATCCGGTTTTCGATTCAATTGCTGCAGATACAGCTAAATCGTTTATTCGTAAAGGAATTAATTTCGATACCGATGTTCTGAATCAAGAGCGGGAACGAATAGCATCGCAGATGCGAAATACTGGATATTATAATTTTATCAAAGATTTTGTTGTTTATGCAGCCGATAGTGCACTAAAAAGTAATCAGGTGGATGTGAAATTGGACATTAAATCGAACCTGAAAAACAGTAGTGCGCCTATTAACTGGTTGGTTTTTAGGCAATATTATGTGGGCAAAGTATTTTTTGTTTTAAACAAAACGGATAATACCGATTCGCTAAATGTACTTCAGCAAAACGATACGGTTTCGTTTCGAAATTATTATTTGATTGATGCCAAGCAAAAATTTGTAAGTCTGGATGCTTTGATTCACAATTCGTTTATTGAACCCAATAGTTTGTACAACGATATTGCTGTAGAGCGAACTTATTCAGCATTAAACTCCTTGCCGCCAATAAAATATGTAAATATATCGTTTAAAGAAACCGATGTGCCTGATGTGCTCGATTCCTATATTTATATTGTACCCGGAAAAACAATTAGTGTATCGGCCGAAGTTGAAGGTACGCTCACCAAAGGGTATTTAGGTGGTGCTTTACAATTGGGTACGGTTAATAAAAATGTGTTTAAAGGAGCTGAAACATTAAGTATTCAAGGCCGAATGGCGCTCGAAAAACAAAATATTGAATGGGCCAAAGAAATTGGTGGTCAGGTGCGACTTATGATCCCTAAATTTATGTTTCCGTTTGGTAATTATGATTTTAAACGCAATGTGCATGCCAATACCGAGTATACAACCAATATTAGTTACCAGAATCGCCCTAACGAATTTACAACCACTAATCTCACGGGTGGAATGAATTATTCATGGTCAACAGCTGCCAATAAGTTTCATCATCAGTTTGAGTTGTTCAACTTGAGTTATGTGTATTTTCCAAAAATTGATGATACTTTCCGTACAACTTATATTAATCCAGGCATTTATAATAAATATAATTATGAGGACCATTTTATAATGCGAATGGGTTACAATGGTTCATTTAGTAATTATAACATTAATAGGCCTTTGCGTAATTATTCCATACATAATTACAATGTGGAATCAGCAGGAAATCTTTTATACCTTGCCAACAAAATTTTAGGCACTACGCAAGAATTGGACGGCTCGTATAAGTTATTCAATGTGAGGTACTCTCAATATGTACGTGGCGAATACAATACCTCGTTTTATCAGATTTTCGACAAAAGTAACCGCATTGTTTATCATGCAGGTTTAGGCGCAGGTTTACCTTTTGGTAATGCTAATATTATACCTTACGAACGTAGGTTTTATAGTGGTGGTGCCAATAGTGTGCGTGGATGGAACGAAAGTAGACTTGGGCCAGGTATTTACAAAGGTATTCTCAATGTTCGTTCGCGCGACTACAATCAGGTGGGCGATTTAAAATTGGATTTGAATGTGGAATATAGAACCAAAATGTTTTGGTATCTCGAAGGTGCTTTGTTTTTTGATGCTGGAAATATCTGGACAATAAAAGATTACAGCACTGAACAGCCTGGTGGTCAGTTTAAATGGAATAGCTTTACCGAACAAATAGCTATGTCGTACGGCGCAGGTATGCGTTTCGATTTTTCATTCTTTGTTTTTCGTTTCGATATGGGCGTGCGCATGTTCGATCCAGCTGAGTCAGGTTCTAGTCGTTGGCGTTTTAAAGAATTGAATAGCAACGATTTTGCTTTCCATGTTGCGATAGGATACCCATTTTAGTGTTACAAAGATATATTTGGTGGCAAAAACGAACTAATATCTTTCCCATACGATATTAAATCGCGTGCTACGGTCGACGAAATATGAGCATATTCGGCTTCGGTAAATAAGATAACGGTTTCGATACCTGTGAGAATTCGGTTTGTGTCGCCAATAGTGCGCTCATATTCAAAATCGCCAACTGAGCGTAATCCACGCAATATAAATCCAGCGTCCACCTCTTTTGCAAAATCCACTGTAAGGGATGCATAAGCAATGACTTTTACTCTTTTTTCGTCGGCAAATGCTTTTTGAATCATTTCGATACGCTTTTCGATGGTGAAAAGTGTTTTTTTGGATTGATTATTTCCGATACCAATAATTATTTCTTCGAAAATATTTAATCCACGTTTCACAATGCTATAATGCCCTATTGTAAACGGATCGAAGGTGCCTGGAAATATTGCTCGTTTCATTTTTTTTAGATTTTAAGAATCAAGATGCATTGCAGCTAAATGAAATGCAAAAGTAAAGCATTTTTTTTTAAAATGCTAATTCCAATTTTATTTATGACTTAAGCTTTAGAACCAACGACAGGTTTTACAATGACGCGAAGGTTTGAAATTGTAGGTAAACATTATTTCGTGCGTGCCATACGAATGGTTATGTACCTGACCCAGATTATAATCGAAACTATACGATACCCTGAGTTTCCCAAAATCGATGCCAGCGATTGCGCCTACCTCGTACATTGTGCGGTAAATAAGCCCGAGTTGTAACTCGTTGCTCTGTGCATCGGCTTTGTAAAAAACACTACCATTTACTTCGGCTTGAAAAAAATCGGCGTATTGAAACGCACTTATACCTAAACCAAAATTTGTGGTATTAGCCGATTGTTGTTTGTAAAATAAATAAGCCAAATTTGTATTGAAATTAAGCTTGTTTTCGATATTAAAGGCCGAAAAAACATTTTGTGAACAATAGCCAAATTTAACTGCTTTGTATAATACTTCTACGCCTAAACTAGCATTGAAACTGTTTTTAAATAATAGGTTTTCGTAAATAGAATAATTCTCATCGTCGGCAACCGAAATCATATTGCGGTCGTAAGCAAAATTTTGATAACTGCCTGTTAAACCCATATTTATCACTAAATCTCTGTCAATGGATAAGGCGTATGCATAAGCAACATTTATGTCTGTAGCTTGTGTAAATCCTTTACGTTCGGTCATCACTTTAAAGCCTAATTGGGTGGAATAGTCCTCGATATACATAGTGCCTGCTGCATAAATATAGGTTGGAGAGCCCGGAAAGTTCAACCATTGTTTGCGTGTAGCAATAGTCACCGAATTGCGATATGAGTCGTTGATGGCTGCAGGATTAATTGAAAAACCATTACTCCAAAAGTTATTCAAACGAATGTGCGACTGGCTTTGCATGTTGTCGATAACAAGAAAAGCAAGCATTAAAGTCAATATTTTCAGCAGATTGCTCATGTTGATGGTTTTTGTTATTTTGCTAAAAATATAAATCCAGCTTTGTTTACAATACCTTCGGGAGTTGAATAATATACTACATAATAATAGGTATCCATTCCAACTTGTTTTCCTTTGTATGTTCCATCCCAACCTTCGCTTCCCTCGTAAAGAATTACGCCATTCGAGTTGAAAATCTGGATTTTCGAACCTTTTAGAAAACGATCATTTGTTCCATCGTTGTTTGGTGTAAATGTATTAGGAAGTGACTCCATTATGAGCCAAACCGTTTTTTCGGCAGTTTCCTGACATCCATTTGGATTTACAACATCGAGTTTTATTTTTATGGTTTGTGGGCTGTCAATGTCGTAAGTGTGATTAACGTAATTGCCTTCTTCAGTTGTACCATCGCTAAAATCCCATTTGTAGTTAGTTAAGTTTACCTCTTCACTCCACACTTTAAGGGTAGGATCGTTGAGTGTCAATACTATTTTATCGGTATTGATAGTATAATTCTGGTTGTCGTAATGCTTGGCACTAAAGTTAAGCGTATTGGTGCAGCCATTGGCCGACGTTCCAATTACCGTATAATTTCCCTCACGTTTAATCATTTTCCGATTTCCTTTGGTGCCATCATTCCACAAGTAAGTTTGCGCACCCGATACTATAATTTCTACAGAGTCATTTTTGCAAAAACGAGGTTGGCGGTCTAGTTTTAATGTTGGCAATGCTTCCACCGTTAATACAGTTTCAAAATTAAGTTCCCCTTCGGCACTTGTAATCTTTAATTTCACATCGTAACTGCCAGGTTTTAAATAGATATGTGTTGGATTTTTGCTATCAGAACTTGTTCCGTCGCCAAAACTCCATTTGAATTTTAGGTTTGTAAATACGGTAGGAGGCGTTTGAATATCAAATTTATACACCTGATTATTACAATCCAGTAATTGTGTTTCTATCAAGCTTTGTGCTATTTCTGTTTTGAAATAATAGGTCGAACTACATCCCAATGCATCCGTTACTTCGAGAGCAACAGTCTGATTTGTAAACAATTCCATTATGGCATTATCTGCAGCATTTACCTCGCCCGATGACCATTTGTAAGTATAAGGTGCCAAGCCACCACTTACTATAGCTGTGCAAATTTGTTTGTATTTTAAATTTTCATTACTGAATGCCGCTTTTGATATTACTTCAATTTTTAGAGGCTCATGACGAAGCAATTCATAAACTCCTGAAGTTTCGCAACCCAATGAATCCGAGACGGTTACAAAATATTTCCCTGGGAGTATATTCTGAATATCCTGTGTTTTTGCTCCGGTTGACCATGTGTAATTATAGGGTTTTGTGCCACCAATTACCTCTATATCAATTGCTCCACTATTTAGATCATCGCATCCAAATGCATTTTTTATTTTTGAAGTTATGCTCAACTTAGCAGGTTCGCTTATTACAAATGAATTGGTTATGATGCACGGACCTCCGTCGCTTATTTCTACAGTATATATGCCTGGAGCTAAATTATTTCGTTCGTTACCAGCATTAGATCCATCGAGCCATTTTACTTTCAACGACTGACGATTACTATTTATTGTTAAGCGAATGCTGCCATTGTTTGCTCCATTGCAAGTAATCTGATTTACAACCGGATAAACTGTAAATCTTGTTTCGTCGTCAATTTTTACCACCATGTTTTTTTCGCACATATTGGCATCAATCACTTTGGCAGTATATATTCCGGGCGATACATTATCCAGCCTGAAACCTGTTGCATAATTACTCCATTCAACGCTGTAAGGAGCTGTTCCTCCACTTACTTGCAGACTTATGGTAGCGTCGTTTTTACCAAAGCACGATACAGGAGTTGTTGAAGCGCTTATCATAATCTCTGTAGCCTGCGAAATAAACACCTTCAGTGTGGCACTACAATCCGTTTTATCGGTTACAATTAATTGATATTCACCGCTAATTAGATTTTCTATATCTCTGGTTGTACTTTTAAAATTGTTTGGCCCAGTCCAGTTATAATTATAGCCAACTTCAGTGCTTGATAGTTGCATCTTAGTTCCACCTTTTACACTTACTTTAATTGCACCATTAGCACCATTATAACAGTTGTTGTTTGTTTGTTCTAGCACATCAATAGTAATAGGTTCAAAGTTGCTTATTTCGAATATTTCCGAAACAGCCGAGCAAGCGTTTTCATCGATTACAGTTAGCAAATAATTGCCATGATCTAAATTTGATATGTCCTCTTTGGTTGAAAATGACTCCCCGTTTTTTGTCCATTGATAGGAATAACGGCCTTTACCACCTGAGATTTTTACATCTATCAATGCTTGATTCTCGCCACTGCAACTGGTGCTGATGAATTTTTCGGTTGTAATAGTGAGTTTTTCGGGTTGTTCAATAATGTATTTATTACTGCAAATAGTTCCTGCCGAATCGCGAACGGTAAGTGTGTATTCGCCTTCAAATAAATTAGTTAATCGCAGATTCGACGAAGTAAACCCATTCGGACCATTCCAACTTACTATGTATGGTGAACCACTTTTAAACCGAATGCCACCGTAAATTGTAGTTTCGAGTTGTCCGTTATGATCATCATAACAACTAATATTTTGTTTTTTAACCAAAGCTGTAAGTGCAGGTAGAACAATAACATTTAAATTGAAACTTGCTCCACTGCAACCATTGTTTTGTGGCATTACGGTGTAACGAACACTCGAAATAGTATCGGACTGATTGAAAATAATATCCGAAATCGATTTTTGTTGAGTTGTTTGAGCAGTCATTCCACTCAAAGGTGAATTGGCCGAAACTTGAGGCAAAAGCCAAGTATAAGTTGTTCCTGTTGGTATTATTTCGGAGCCCAAAGCTTCAGGAGTAAAATTAAATCGCTGTCCGCTAATTATTTCGATAGATTTTGCAGCAATAATTGGAAATTGTGTCACGTTAATTTCAGCCACATTTGATTTAATGATTCCACAGCCTGTAGTACCAAAAGTAAGTTGACAATAGTAATAATAATCACCAGCTATCAATGTGCTAATGGTAAGGCTTTTATCCGTTGCTCCATCTATTGCTATTCCATCTATATTCGACTTTTCGTAAACCTTGAACCATTGATAGCTTACATTTTTGTTTCCGCCGGAGTAGTCAACAGTCAAAACTGGTGCAGTTTCGTTTTTGCAAATTTGTTGCGATAAGGGTTGTTTTGAAATGGTTGGCGTTTCAAATACTTCCACCTTAAAGGCATAACTCAAAGCTTCGCATCCAATATTATTTTGTTTTACTTCGCAATAGTAATATTTGATTCCTGCTACTGTACTTGGTGGTGTAAATGCTTGTTTGTTTGCATCAGCTATTTTCGTCCAATTTGCTTTAGTTGTATCGTTTGAAGTATACCATTGATATGCAAAACTACCACTTCCGCCCTGCGCTTGTATTTGCAAAGCATTGAGAAGTGTATTTTTACAAACCGACTGATTGTTGTTTTCGTACGAAGTTATTATTGGGTCAGCAACTACTACTATACGAGCAGTTTCGCTGGTTGCCGATCCGCAGTTGCTACCATTCATGGTAATATTGCAATAATAGTAGCTGTTGGTAATTTCTTGAAAGGCAGTTGGTTGATAGCTTAATGAGTTAGCTCCGATAATAGGCGTTCCACCATAATTTTTATTCTCAACATTTTTGTACCATTGCACTTTTTGAGTTCCAGTGCCACCTGCACATATCACTGTAAGTGGTTCAATTATAGCTCCTTTACAAACCGTTTGGTTAGCTAATGGTTGCGTTGTAATAAGTGGATTGTCAACTATTTCAACTACAATTGAATCGGGGTTTTGGTTATCGCAGGTGTTTGCATTAGAGTCACTTATGTTTAATATTTTAAATACTTGTTTGCCAGTTTTTATGGTCGAAACAGGTATAGCAATAGTGTCGTTGTCTGCTTGAGTATTGATTTGTTGCACAGGTTCATTATTTATACTGTAACTAATACTGTATGGCCCATTTCCATTCTGGCATACGAGCTTTAATACAGCGTCAGCTGCACCCAAACAAAAATCGTTATTACTAGCCAATTTTGTTTTTAGCAATGGTTTTACGTATATGGTATAACTAAATTCGTTTCCTTCGCATAAACCCGACGTTGGAACAATATGGTAAACTAGAGTTCCAATAGAGTCCGAAGTGTTTGTAATCACTTCAGCCTCAATAAGATTGCCAGCACCGTTTTTTGCAGTTGTGTTAAGATTCAACGATTTTGATATACTCCATTTGTAAGTGCCCGATTGCAAGTTTGTACCTAATGTAATACTTGTAAATGATGTCCCGCTACAAATAGTTTGTTGCTTTTCGGCAATATTAAGTTCAGGAATTTCATTTACAGTGAGCTGAAGCGATGCAGTGGCCGATTGTTGACAATTGCTGACTATTGCAACCTCTATGTTGAATAATTTTGCGGCATTAAATTCAATAGCCGGAAATGCGGAATCATTTGATGTGTTATTCGTGAATTTATAGTCCGACGAACTTACATTTGTACCTGTAATTGTCCATTTATATTGGCTTATTTTTCCATAGTTCGAGTTGTAAATTGGCTGAATACTTTTGTTCGAAAAATCTACTGTATAAATACCGTTTTTAGGAATACAAACAGCCAAACTATCTTTTGGAATAGATACAGAAGCTCCACCTGCTACAAAAATATTTTTAGGTTCTGAAATTACTGTTCCACAGGCATTTACCACTTTTAGTTTTACAGCGTATTGTCCTGGTTTTGTAAACTTAATAACAGCATCGTTTAAGTTGGTGACAAAAGAAAATCCGTTAATATTAGCTCCATTAGCTGGTTCTACTATCCACGAAAACACAGGTGCGCTACACGATTGATTTAATACATTCGACGTGTTTTTGAAACTTACCGTATTGTCGGTACAAATTGAATCGGCCGAAGTTATAAATGAAACTAACGAAACGGGTTCAACCATTACATTTTTTTCGTTTGTAGATACTGCCTGACACAAGTCTTGATTTTGTGCCTCAATGCGCACTTCCCAACAGCCAGCAACTGTAACAATCGAGGCAGGAATAGTCAAATTATTTTTGGCATCAATCCATTTTAAGTCGGTAACAGGAACAAAGTTTTTCGTCCCCGGTTTTTTATAATACCAGTAAAAATACGATGCTTCTTTGCAGCCCGAAGTTCCGTAATAACCTGGAATAGTTATGTTTTCGAAAAATATAGCTTTATTAATACAACTTTTGACAGGTGCTTTAAAATCGGCATGCGGAGGCGAACTCACATTAACTGCCTTGGTAACTCCATTACCATTTTTTACATATAAATCGCAAGAGTTTAATATGCCTTTGTTGTATTGTTGTAATTTCACGATAAATGAACTGCCTGATTCAGAGCATGATGGTTTGCCAAATACGTGCCCAATTGTTGGGTCGTTCATTAGTTGAGTTTGAGTAAATTCAACAATAGGAGTAGCATCGCCAAAATTTATCCTATATTTTGTTCCTTTGTAGTTTCGACCAATAGAAGCTGAAGTATTGTCAATTTTAAAATCAACCTGATTGCCCATACAAATTTCTTCGCTGCTCGAATTGCCTAAACTTGTACCATTGCCATGAAATAGAAAAACAGTGCTTTGGATGCTAGTGATGCCCAATGAGCTATGTGATAGCTGAATAACATAAGTTCCTATTGGCAAATTATCAGGTAATTCAAAGGTTTCGGATGTAAGTGTTAGCGGTATTTGATTGTTGTTGTTAATATCCACCAGGGTTGCAGTATAGATATCGCCATCGACATAACCTATAATACTCATCGTGCGTTGCGACAAAGTTAGTGAACTGGTTTTCGATTTCTCATCCTGACTAAGTGAACCAAACGATGGAGCAGCGTTATTTAAACAATTAAAATAAACCGAATTGTTTGGTATTATGGAATTTATTCTTGGTATTAGAGGCGCAATACCTGATTTTACATTAAACGAAGGCGTTTCCTCAATCCATTCGGGGTTCGACGATTTAATGCGCATTTTATACCTGCCATCGAGTAGTGATGCTGGTAATTCGGCATTAATTACAGGAGTGTAAAATTCATTTATAGTTTTAATTTCCTGAGGATTAGTCCATAAACCATTCGCATCCGACAATTCGAGTGTAAATACATTATTTATAGCAAAGGTGTCGGTTGGGTTGATTATAACCGAAACACCTGATGTTGGTGTGTATGTTGCTGTAGCGTCGAACCACAAAATGTTTATGTTTTGTGCATTCATTTTTTCGGACACCAGCAAGGTGAATAAAAAAATGAATATATAAGTGCCGACGGTTCTCATTTTATGTGGTTTTTACTTTCATCAATTTTTTCTCAAACTCAGTTGATTTTCGGTAAAATTGATACTGTAAAAATACCTTTTAAAATGCTGTTTTATTCATTGCATTAGCTGTAATACTCTATTTGAATGCCTGTAGTAGTTTTGTAATTTAATGTTGGATTAATTGATATTTTTTGAATAATGTATTTTAACTAAAAATTGATTTGCGGGTTAAATCTGCCTCAAAAATGATTTTTAATTTTGGTAATAAGTGTGTAGTTTTAAATTAAGGATGTAGATATGTGTTTATATTCTTGTAAATGAGGATTGTATGTTCTTTTGGTGAATTGAAATTTTGTTTGTCGGCTTGCGATATTTATACATATTTACTTAAAATATTTGATTCAAATTGTATAAAATGCTACAAATAGGACTCTTTTGGCTAGATATACCAAGTGTTTTTTGATTTAAGGCAGTAATCATTTTAATAAACACATTGTTAAATACGTAATTAGCTACATAATATAAACATAAATTAAATATTTGCTATGCATGTTTAACACAATGTTTCAATTACAATGCTGGTATTTTGGACAAAAAGTAATAGTTTCTATGTACGCAATTGTTCAGTGTTTTACATTTTGGGTACTGTTGAATGCGTTTAAATTTAAGTAGAATAGTTTCAAGTAACAAAAAAGGCTGCATGAAATTATTTCATGCAGCCTTTAAAAAACTTCTAGGTTTAATCTTAATTAAGCCGGACTGATTGCTTCTGAAGGGCAAACATCAGCGCAAGTACCACAGTCGGTGCATACATCTGCGTCGATAACATAGATATCACCTTCTGCAATTGCGTCAACCGGACATTCGCTGATACAAGATCCGCAAGCAATACAATCTTCTGAAATTACGTAAGCCATTTTTGTTTAAATTTTTGTTAGTACTAATTAGCAGTGCAAAAATAGGGATTTTTCTAATGCAAAAAAAATTATTTTGCTAAAAAATCATTTTATTGATGTTAAAAATATCTTGAAGGCCTGAAATCACTTATTTAAATCGTTGAAATACAATAATGTCTTCGTATCCATTGTGTGTTTTTATCCAATTTTTTAAAACACCATTTGTTTCGTATTTTTCTTTTTCGAACATTAGTTTACTCGCCGTATTCGATGCCGAAATTTGACAATAAAGTTGATTTATTTGAAGAAAATTAAACACATAATCTTCTATCATGTGCAATGTCTGAGTGGCATAACCTTTACCCTGATTAGCACTTTCGATATATAATCCAAGTGCAATTCTGCTATGATGCATATCCAGATCAAACAAATCAACTGTTCCGATAGCTGTTTTTGTAGTTTTGTTCACAATCATCAATCGGAGCTGACTTGCTTCGTATATGTTTTTATCCACCTGATCAATATATTGTTTTAACATATACATCGAATAAGGTTGGCGCGTATTTCCAATTTCCCAAATGGATGTGTCGTTTTCCCACAAATATAATAATTCTAAGTCTTCGGGTTCAACTGCCCTAAGTTTTATCAAGTCGTTTTCTAACATCTTCAGGTCGTTTTAACTTCGCGTTTGTGCCAATAGTGGGCTACAGATAAGCCTGTGACAATATGCCATATTCCCCACCATGCCACAATAAATACCATACCGCCAATTTGTAAATCCCACGGAAAAATTTTGGGATTGAATAATAATAACAATCCTAATCCCGAATTATGTATTCCGGTTTCGATGGTCAATGTTCGTCTGTTGGCATCGCCTAGTTTTAATACAGAGGCAATTGAATATCCGGTAATTAATCCTAAGGCGTTATGTATTAATACAATAATGAATATGTAATGTATATATTTCAGAAATAAATCCAAATTATTCATAAATGCCATAACCACCATTATCAAGAAGAAAATGAGCGATAGATTCTGAATTGGTTTTTTAATTTTTTCAGTTATTGCCGGAAATTTTCGGGCAAATAATATTCCGATTACCAATGGAATACCTAATAAGATAAATACAGTTTCGAATATTTGAAGCGTGTCAATATGCAGGGTTTGTTGTAGATGTCCTGCATGATTATTAACGTAAGTATTGTAAAGTCCACCCCAGAAAGCAAAATTAAAAGGCGTTGTAAATGTGGCAAGTAGTGTTGAGGTAGCAGTTAAACCAACAGCAAGTTCGGTGTTTGCCTTTGCATACGATGACATGAAATTAGAGATATTTCCACCCGGACATGACGCAACTAAAATCATTCCCATAGCGACAGTTGGAGTAAGAAATTGATTAAAAATGACTATTAGGATGAATGTAATGAATGGAAGTGCGAATAATTGAGAAAAAAGCCCAGCCAGCGATGTTTTGGGGCTTTTTATTAAATGCGTGAAATGACTCACTTTAATGCCAAGTGCAACACCAAACATTACAAAACACAAGACAATATTTATTAGATGCATGCCTGATGCCGAAAAGTTGATCTTAATCGGATCGAGTTGTAAAAGTTCTTCGTACATATTATTTTAATTTTTTATCCAATTGCAAATATAGAAATAATTTTTCGACTACAATATTATTATGTAAATTTGCAGCCGCTTCAAACTTTATTCATTTATAACTGATTATGACAATAAAAAAAATACTGCTGCTTTTTGTGCTAAATGCATTTATTATAAGCTCTTGTACTGCAAAAAAGCACGAATTTCAACGTGTGAAATTTAAAACTACAAAGGGGACTATTGTTGTTAAACTTTATCCCGAAACTTCGAAACATAGCGAGAATTTCTTGAAACTGGTTGAATCGGGCATGTACGATGGTGTTTTGTTTCATCGTGTTATAGCCGATTTTATGATACAAGCCGGCGACCCTGATTCTAAAAATGCAAGTCCTGATAAGCTATTGGGTTCCGGTGATGTTGGTTACTCTATTCCTGCCGAGTTTGTTTATCCAAAATATTACCATAAAAAAGGTGCATTGGCTGCTGCGCGCGAAGGTGATAATGTAAATCCGCAAAA
>JBMOHZ010000034.1:0-13518 GCA_049317585.1 Paludibacter sp. | reverse complement strand
TAATGTTAATCATCAAACTGCTATTCGGGTATGGTCAAAGCCTTTCTCTATTGATAAAGTAGATACATTTTCCGGCAAAGAGTTCATGCTTTACAACATTCCTTTCTATTATGTTTCAAACATTGAAAAAATACTAGCGTTTAAATAAATTATAGATATTATTCGTTTCGTGATTTAAGTTTTAACAAGAATGCCCGAGATTCAGCAATGATTTTCGGGCATTCTTTTTTTTATGCCCTATTAATTTAAATTTGATGTTAGGAAATTTCAACTATCTATGCACATTATATTGGTTCGAATAATGTGATTTATTAATGATATTTCGTTCGATATATGTGATTAATTTCGTTTAATTGATTTTTTGTTTAGTCATAAAAACCTGATTATTCCTGTAGAAGTAAAAGCGGGCGAAAATCTACACGCCAAAAGTCTACGGGTTTACATAGAGAAATATAAGCCTGATATTTAGATACGTACCTCTTTACGAAACTTGCAATACGCAGAAAGTTTGATAAACATACCACTTTTTGTGTTTTTTGAATTGATAAGTATTATCTCAAAAACGGTAGAAAACAAAAAATTGTGAACGTTCGAATTGAATCATCTTCACCAGCCAGCGCCAAGTGTGACATTAAACAGCGCTCAAAGTCCGTTTAAAAAGGATTCAGGTTTAGTTTAACAAATAGTTTTTTAAAGGTTTTGAAAGAATGCCCGATATTCAGCAATGGATTTTCGGGCATTGCTTATTCAGTTACATCAGACTTTAGTTGATCATTAAAAATAATTTTGAACTATTATTGATTATTTTTGGAGATTAGCAATTGCATAGAGTGGATAAACCTCAATGTTTTGATAAGTTGAAAAATTCTCCTGAGATACTCGAATGCCTTTTTCTGACTTTTTTAAATCCATAAAAATCTTAAGGCTTTGCATACTGCCTTTGGTTCCTGCTTTTACTTCAATGGGTACAATTTGTGTATCCACCTGAATTAAATAATCCACTTCGGCATTGCTGCTTTTAGCTTCGCGATGCCAATAATAGAGATTTTGTTGTTTTTACAAGGCAAAGATTCTTTAATTAATCAAAGCATCCGAAATATTTTCGGGGGCTTTTTTGTAAAATTAACTATTTATTCTTTGTTCTCATTTGTCTACTATCAGTTGCATATTCTATAATAATCGTACAAATTCTTCAATATATTTTCTTAATTCAATGTAAATTCGTATTTTTGTAATCAATTTTCCGAAAGTATGACAAATAAGTACGATGAATTAATCAACGCATTCGAATTGAAACTGCGAAAACTTATTTCGGAGTACGAGTCATTACGAGAACAAAATATTGAATTGAAAGCTGCTCTGGAACGCAAGCAAGAGGATTTAATGCAAGCACATCAGCAGTTTCTCGAAATTCGGAATAATTATGATCGACTACGTGTAGCCCGCAATTTGGGAACCTCGGATGAGGAGCGAGTTGAATCGAAACGACGCATCAACAAAATTGTGCGTGAAATTGATAAATGTTTGGCGCTTTTGAACGAATAGTGAGTATGGAAAAAGGCGAAGACTTAAAGATAAATATTCTTATTAATGGTGTACGTTTGCCGCTTACAGTAAAACGTAACGAAGAGGAATTATATCGTAATGCTGAAAAAATTGTAGTTAAGTTTATCAACGACTATCAACAATTATACAGTCAAAAGTCCTATAGCGAAATTTTAACATACGTAGCTTTTAGGTTGGCTGTAATTCTTAATAAACAAAGTTCAAATCAGGATTTAGCTCCTTTGGCAGAGCGTATTAAAGAATTGGATAATGAACTGAATACATTATTGGCAAAGTAAAAAAACATTTTATTAAATTTTACGCAATTCGTTGAACCTAAGCAGACTATCGTCTGTTGGTGTTTTCATCGGTTTGCGTTTTTTATTTTTTAAAACCCGAGAGAATTAAACTAAAATAATAACTTTTTTAAATCATATAATTAGCATGCTAGATATAATAATTGGATTGGTTGCTTTTGTTGTTGGAGCTGGTGGCGCGTATGTGCTTTTCGGTTTGATCAGTAAAAAAACTATGCGCGATGCAGAAGCGGAAGCTGAACTGCTCAAGAAAAACAAAATGATTGAGGCAAAAGAAAAATTTATTGCCCTCAAAGTGGAACACGAGCAGCAAGTGGCTCAACGCAATGAAAAACTGCAGGAACGTGAAGTAAGACTTCAACAGCGCGAAATGCAAGTAAATCAGAAACAGGGCGATATGCAGCGCAAAATAAACGAAGTAGATGCCCTGCGCGAAACACACGAACAACAAATTAGCCAAATTGAACACAAGAAAAAAGAATTAGAAACCTTAACACGTCATGCTCAGGAGCAGCTCGAAACTGTTTCGGGTTTATCGGCCGAACAGGCTAAAGCACAATTGATTGAAGCCCTGAAAGATGAGGCTAAAACCAATGCCATGTCCTATATCAACGATATAATGGAAGAGGCCAAAATGACAGCTACCAAGGAAGCTAAAAAAATTGTTGTTCAAAGCATACAGCGTGTTGCTGCCGAAACGGCTATCGAAAACTCGGTTACTGTTTTCCACATTGATTCCGACGAAATAAAAGGCCGCATTATTGGTCGCGAAGGTCGTAATATTCGTGCGCTGGAAGCAGCTACAGGTGTCGAAATTATTGTTGACGATACCCCTGAGGCTATTGTGCTTTCAGCATTCGACCCAGTTCGTCGCGAAATAGCTCGCTTATCTTTGCACCAATTAGTTACCGACGGTCGTATTCACCCAGCTCGCATTGAGGAGGTGGTAAATAAAGTTCGCAAACAAGTGGAAGAAGAGATTGTTGAAATTGGAAAAAGAACTACTATCGACCTTGGCGTACATGGTTTACATCCTGAATTGATCCGTATGGTGGGTAAAATGAAATACCGTTCGTCTTATGGTCAAAACTTATTGCAACACTCGCGCGAAGTAGCCAATCTTTGTGCTACTATGGCTTCGGAGCTTGGATTAAACCCTAAAAAAGCCAAACGTGCTGGTCTACTCCACGATATAGGCAAGGTGCCTGATGATGAGCCAGAATTGCCACATGCACTTCTAGGCATGCGTTTAGCTGAGAAATACAAAGAGAAACCAGATATTTGCAATGCCATAGGATCGCACCACGATGAGGTTGAAATGGAAACATTGCTTGCGCCAATTGTACAAGTGTGTGATGCTATTTCGGGTGCTCGTCCGGGTGCTCGTCGTGAGATAGTAGAAGCCTACATTAAACGATTGAACGATCTTGAAAACTTGGCTCTTTCGTATCCGGGTGTAATGAAAACCTATGCTATTCAGGCCGGTAGGGAGTTACGCGTAATTGTAGGAGCTGATAAAATTGATGATAAAGAAACCGAATTACTTTCGTTCGATTTAGCCAAAAAAATTCAAGACGAAATGACTTATCCTGGTCAAGTGAAAATTACAGTTATTCGCGAAACGCGTGCTGTAAGTTATGCTAAATAAATACAATTAATTACGAATGAACAACATCCGCAATTTTTGCATTATTGCCCACATCGATCACGGTAAAAGTACATTAGCCGACCGTTTATTGGAATATACAAATACTGTAGCAGGCAAAGAGATGCAGGCACAGGTGCTCGACAATATGGATCTTGAGCGCGAACGTGGTATTACCATTAAAAGTCATGCTATTCAGATGAATTATATTTTGAATGGCGAAGAATATGTTTTTAATTTAATTGACACTCCGGGTCACGTCGATTTCTCGTACGAAGTTTCCCGTTCTATTGCTGCCTGCGAAGGTGCTTTACTCATTGTAGATGCTACACAGGGCATTCAGGCCCAAACCATTTCGAATTTATACATGGCCATTGAACATGATTTGGAAATTATCCCTATTATGAACAAAATGGATATGGATAATGCTATGCCCGAGGAAGTTGAAGATCAAATTGTGGATTTGCTTGGTTGTAAAGCCGATGATATTATTCGTGCGAGTGGCAAAACGGGTATGGGTGTGTATGATATACTTGAGGCCATTGTAAACCGTGTACCAGCACCTAAAGGTGACCCAGAAGCACCACTGCAATGCTTAATTTTCGATTCGGTGTTTAATTCATTTCGTGGTATTATTGCATATTTCAAAATTGAAAATGGAACAATAAACAAAGGCGACTTTGTGAAATTTATCAATTCCGAAAAAGAGTATTATGCCGAGGAAATTGGTATTTTACGATTGGATATGCAACCTACCAAAACCTTGAGTGCAGGCAATGTGGGTTATATAATTTCCGGAATTAAAACATCCAAAGAAGTTAAAGTAGGCGATACCATAACACATGTAAAACGCCCATCGCCCACATCCATTGCTGGGTTTCAAGAGGTGAAACCTATGGTTTTTGCGGGTGTATATCCTATCGAAACCGAAGATTTTGAAGATTTGCGTTCGTCAATAGAAAAACTACAGTTGAACGATGCATCCCTTACATTCGAAGCCGAATCGTCGGTGGCATTGGGTTTTGGCTTTCGTTGCGGTTTTTTGGGCATGTTGCATATGGAAATAATTCAAGAGCGACTAGACCGTGAGTTCGACATGAACGTTATAACCACTGTCCCTAACGTTTCTTACAATGTATATACCATCAAAGGCGATTTGATTGAAGTACATAATCCGTCGGGGTTACCTGATATTATGGCTATCGATCGGATTGAGGAGCCTTATATACGTGCATCCATCATTACACGTACCGATTATATAGGACAAATAATGACGCTTTGTTTGGGTAAACGTGGTGAATTAATTAAACAAAATTATATTTCGGGTAACCGTATGGAATTGATTTACGATTTACCTTTGGGCGAAATTGTGTTTGATTTCTACGATCGCCTGAAAAGTATTTCGAAAGGATACGCTTCGTTCGATTATCATACCAATGGATTTAGAGCATCTAAGCTTATTCGGTTGGATATTTTATTAAATGGTGAACCTGTTGATGCGCTTTCGTGCTTAATTCATGTGGATAATGCCGTGTCGCTTGGACGACGCATGTGTGAAAAATTAAAAGAGCTTATTCCACGTCAACAATTCGACATAGCTGTACAGGCAGCTATTGGTGCTAAAATTATATCGCGCGAAACCATTAAGGCGGTACGTAAAGACGTTACAGCTAAATGTTATGGTGGTGATATTAGTCGTAAGCGAAAATTGCTTGAAAAGCAAAAAAAAGGGAAAAAACGTATGAAGCAAATAGGCAATGTTGAAGTGCCACAAAAAGCATTTTTAGAAGTATTAAAACTTGATTAATAGCTTTGTTTGATATTTTATTTGCATTTAAAATGTTGATATTTAATGTAATAAAATTTTAGCAGTATTTGATTTAATTATTTGCAATAATTACAAAGTAGAAATTATTACTATTATATTTGTCTGTTCGGATTATTTTTTTTACTTTTACGTTCCCTTTCTAAAACTAATATTAAATACACAAAAATAAGTTACTATGTCAGAATTTTCAGGACATATATCGCAAATCATCGGTCCAGTAGTCGACGTTTTTTTCAAATTAGAAGGATTAGATGAAGCGAAATTACCTTCCATTAACGAGGCATTAAGCATAACTCGTGATAACGGCAAACAAATAATTATTGAAGTACAACAACACATTGGCGAAAACACAGTGCGTTGTGTTGCCATGGATTCGACCGACGGATTATGTCGTGGGTTAAAAGTTGTAGCACTTGGTTCGCCCATTTCAATGCCTGTTGGTGAACAAGTGAAAGGTAGATTGATGAATGTAATTGGCGATTCGATTGATGGTATGAAAGACTTGGACAAAAAAGGCGCATATCCAATTCATCGCGAACCTCCTAAATTTGAAGATTTAACAACCAGTGAGCATATACTTACTACCGGCATTAAAGTAATCGACCTATTGGAGCCATATGTAAAAGGTGGTAAAATTGGTTTGTTTGGTGGTGCTGGTGTGGGTAAAACGGTGCTTATCATGGAGTTGATTAATAATATAGCCAAAGGTCACAGTGGTTTTTCGGTTTTTGCTGGAGTGGGCGAACGTACCCGCGAAGGAAATGACTTGTTGCGTGAGATGATTGAATCGGGCGTAATACGTTATGGCGAAGAATTTAAAAAGGGAATGGAAGAAGGTCATTGGGATTTGTCCAAAGTGGATTATGATGAAGTGGCTAAATCGCAGGCAACACTTGTTTTTGGTCAGATGAACGAACCTCCTGGCGCTCGTTCGTCGGTAGCACTTTCGGGTCTTACTGTTGCTGAATCTTTCCGCGATGGTGGTGGCGAAGGTGGTCGCGATATTCTTTTCTTTATCGATAATATTTTCCGTTTTACACAGGCAGGCTCCGAAGTTTCGGCTTTGTTAGGTCGTATGCCTTCGGCTGTAGGCTATCAACCTACCTTGGCTACCGAAATGGGACGTATGCAGGAGCGTATTACTTCCACCAAAAACGGTTCAATTACTTCGGTACAAGCGGTGTATGTACCTGCAGATGACTTGACCGACCCTGCTCCGGCAACTACTTTCTCGCATTTGGATGCTACTACTGTTTTGAATCGTAAAATTGCTGAGTTGGGAATATTCCCTGCAGTAGATCCATTGGAATCTACATCGCGTATCTTAAACCCACTAGTAGTAGGAGAGGAGCATTACGAAACTGCACAACGCGTAAAACAAATACTTCAACGAAACAAAGAATTACAAGATATTATATCCATTTTGGGAATGGAAGAATTGTCGGACGAAGACCGCTTGACAGTGCAACGTGCTCGTAAAGTGCAACGTTTTCTTTCGCAGCCATTTGCTATGGCAACTCAGTTTTCGGGTATACCTGGCGTAATGGTATCTATCGAAGATACGATTAAAGGATTTCAAATGATTTTGAATGGTCAACTGGACGAAATACCCGAAATGGCATTTTTAAATGTTGGCACTATCGACGAAGCCATTGCAAAAGGACACGATTTAATGCGTCAAGCACGTAAAGTATCGAATAACTAATGAAACTCGAAATTGTATCTCCCGAAAAAGTATATTTCTCAGGTGATGTTGCATTGGTAACATTGCCCGGAAAGTCAGGCCAGTTTACCATTCTTGAGAATCATGCGCCTATCATTTCGTTGTTAAGCAAAGGAAGCGTTATTTATAAAAAAGATGCCGTAGAACAGACTTTAGAAATTGAATCTGGTTTTGCTGAAGTAAATAACAATTCGATTGTAGTATGTATTGAATATGCTAAATAGCTTATGAGAGAACTTCGAAAAAAACAATTTTTGGTACTTACCTTGCTTATCCTTTTTATGGGTTGGGCTGGTTGGTTTACTTTAAATAATTTTTTTTCAGATCAATTATTCTCGGGTTATGTAATACTTCCGGTTTTGTATTATGCGGCTGGTTTACTGCTTATAGAAGTGCTTTACCGCGTAGATAAATCAAAACCTTTAAAACTGGCTCGAACATATTTAGTAATGCATTTACTTAAATTTGTGATTTTTGGAGCGTTGGCATTGTTTTTTATATTAGCATTAGGAGTTAAAACCAAGGCATTTATTTTAGTTTACGCATTATATTATCTTGTGTTTATTGTATTCGAAACTTTGATGTACTATAGCGTAGAGAAGCAAATTAAAAAAATGAATTAATGAGTCGTTTATACAAAATATTATTTTTGATATTGGTTGGTGTACTAACGCTACAAACTACCTATGCATCGGAGGCAAAGGCAGCGGGTGAGCCACTCAACGTGCGCGAATTTATTTTGGAGCACATTAGTGATTCATACGAATGGCATGTTACCAAAATAGGTGAAAAACATATTTCTATACCACTGCCCGTTATTGTATACAGTCAAACTTCGGGCTGGCATGTGTTTATGTCATCGGCTTTTCATCATGCTCCAGTTCACAATGGTTTTACTATAGCACATGAAGGAGCTAACAAAGGCAAAATTGTAGAAATTGATGCTGCTGGAAAGCAAATAAAGCCTTTTGACATTTCCATAACCAAAAATGTTTTTTCATTGTTATTTAGTAGTACATTGCTTATTATCATAATATTATCGGTAGCGCGTTCGTACAAAAAAGCAGGTTTTGCTCCCAAAAAAGGATTTGTGGCTTTTATGGAAATGTTTATTATGAATGTAAACGACGATATTATAAAGCCATGTATTGGAAAGGATTACAAACGGTATGCGCCTTATTTGCTAACTGTTTTCTTCTTTATTTTTATAAATAATATTTTAGGTTTAATTCCTATTTTTCCGGGAGGAGCTAATGTAACCGGAAATATTGCCATTACATTTGTGTTGGCAATTTGTACTTTTCTAATCGTAAACTTCTCGGGGACTAAAGAATATTGGCGCGAAATTTTGTGGCCCGATGTGCCACTGTGGTTAAAAGCTCCAGTTCCTTTAATGCCCGTTATTGAGCTGGTAGGAATTTTTACAAAACCATTTGCATTAATGATTCGTCTTTTTGCCAATATGTTGGCCGGACACTCTATTGTGCTTGGACTTACAGCATTGGTATTTGTAACCGTAAGTTTAGGACCGGTAATGAATACAAGTATGACCGTTGTTTCAGTGGTGTTCAGTGTGTTTATTGCTTTCGTTGAGTTGTTAGTTGCTTATATTCAGGCTTATATATTTACCATGCTTTCGGCCGTATTTATTGGGTTGGCTAGGGTAGAGCCACATCATAAACATTAGGTTTGTAAAGATTATAAAGTTTATAAGGTTCATAAAGTAAAAGTCAAATTAATTCAAATAATAATCAATTTAAAAACAAATAAATTATGTTACTTACAATTTTATTACAAGCAGCCGCAAGTGCGGGATTAGCAAAATTAGGAGCAGGAATTGGTGCTGGATTGGCAGCTATTGGTGCTGGTATTGGTATTGGTAATATTGGTGGTTCGGCTATGGAAGGTATTGCTCGCCAGCCCGAAGCAAGTGCCGATATTCGTATGAATATGATTATTGCAGCTGCACTTGTTGATGCCGTAGCACTTTTTGCTATTGTAGTTTGCGGTTTTATTTTATAATAATTCTATGTCACTACTTACACCCGATTCAGGATTGCTTTTCTGGATGCTTTTGTCATTCGGAATAGTTGTTTTTGTGCTTGCTAAGTTCGGTTTTCCAGTTATTATAAAAATGGTGGAAGAGCGCAAAGCTTACATCGAAGAATCATTGTTGATGGCCGAAAAAGCGCGAATTGAATTGCAACAAGTAAAAGCTGAAGGCGAGCAAATAATTGCTGCTGCACGTACCGAACACAAAGCAATTATAGCTGAAGCTGCCGAATTGAAAGACAAATTGGTGAAGGATGCTCGTGTACAAGCACAAGTAGAAGCAGATAAAGTTGTTGCCGAATCGCGCCGACTAATTGAGTTCGAAAAGGAGGAAGCTTTGCGTAGTATTCGTAAGCAAGTGGCCGAAATATCGGTCAGTATTTCCGAAAAAGTATTGCGTACTAAACTTGCCGAAAAAGGTGAGCAACAAGCTATGATTGAGCGTTTGTTGGATGAAATTAATGTTTCAAAATCCTGATTGGAGAACCATCTATAATACGAAAATTTTAAGATGAACATAGGAATGATTTCGTCGCGCTATGCTACAGCCTTGCTTGGTTTTGCTACTCAACAAAAGCTCGAAAATGAGTTTTATGAAATGGCAAAAATAGTGTGTTTGCATTTTGATGAACAACCAAAGTTAATGCAAGTGCTCGAAAACCCCGTGGTTGATTTGGCTACTAAAAAGAAGCTTTTGTTATTAGCCGCAGGTAGCCAAAAAAATGCATCGTTCGACAAGTTTGTACAATTGGTCATTGATAACAAACGCGAAAAGTATTTCAGAACAATTATGTTGAAATACATTGATTTTTACAGAGATAGATTAAATATTTATTCCGGAAAATTAATTACAGCCACAGCTATTGATGCCAAACTTGAGAAAAAACTTATTTCGGTAATCGAAAATCGCAAAGAAGGAACACTGGAATTACAAAAAGAAGTGAACCCCGACTTAGTTGGTGGTTTCATTCTCGAAGTGGATAACACACGTTGGGATGCCAGTATTAAAAGACAATTGCAAGCTATTAAAAACGAATTTAATTTTTAATAATTTACAATTCATAATTTACAATTGATAATTAACAAGATATGTCTGATACAATTAAGGTAAGTGAGGTTTCCGAAATGCTTCGGATACAACTAGATGGAATTGATACATCGGTTCAATTTGATGAGGTTGGAACAGTGCTTCAGATTAGCGATGGAGTAGCTCGTATTTACGGGTTGAACAAAGCCGAAGCTAATGAGTTGCTGGAGTTTGAAGATGGAATGAAAGCCATTGTAATGAACCTCGAAGAAGATAATGTAGGTGCCGTATTGCTTGGTCCATCGAGCCATGTGAAAGAAGGTTTTACCGTAAAACGTACTAATCGTGTAGCTTCAATTATGGTTGGCGAAAGTCTGTTGGGTCGTGTAATAAATCCATTGGGCGAAGCTATTGATGGCAAAGGGGCTATTACGGGCGAAATGCTCGAAATGCCTTTGGAGCGCAAAGCACCCGGCGTAATTTTCCGTCAACCCGTAAACGAACCATTGCAAACTGGCTTAAAATCGGTTGATGCTATGATTCCAATTGGACGCGGACAGCGTGAATTGATTATTGGTGACCGTCAAACTGGTAAAACCAGCATTGCTATCGATGCCATTATCAATCAACGTAGTAATTACGAAGCCGGAAAACCCGTGTATTGTATTTATGTGGCTATTGGTCAAAAAGGGTCAACAGTGGCTTCCATTGTAAATAAATTGGAAGAACATGGTGCAATGCCTTATACCGTAATTGTGGCTGCCAATGCTTCCGATCCTGCTGCTTTGCAGTATTATGCTCCATTTGCAGGTGCTGCTATTGGTGAGTATTTTCGCGATACTGGCCGTCATGCCTTGGTGGTTTACGATGATTTATCAAAACAGGCAGTTGCATATCGCGAAGTTTCGTTGATTTTGCGCCGTCCTTCAGGCCGTGAGGCTTATCCTGGCGATATTTTTTACTTACACTCGCGCCTTTTGGAACGTGCAGCCAAAATTAATGCACAACAAGAAGTAGCTGAAAAGATGAACGATTTGCCCGATTGTTTAAAAGGCAAAGTGAAAGGTGGTGGTTCGCTTACTGCATTGCCAGTTATCGAGACACAAGCAGGCGACGTGTCAGCCTATATCCCTACGAATGTGATTTCTATTACCGATGGTCAGATTTTCCTCGATACCGACTTGTTTAATCAAGGCAATCGTCCTGCTATTAATGTGGGTATTTCGGTATCGCGTGTGGGTGGAAATGCACAAATTAAACCCATGAAAAAAGTGGCAGGAACACTTAAAATGGATCAAGCTCAATTTCGCGAATTGGAAGCCTTTACCAAATTTGGTGGCGATATGGATCCTGTTACTGCTATGACTATTGATAAAGGTCAAAAAAACACCCGCCTGTTGGTACAAGCACTTCACGAGCCAATGCCTGTTGAAAAACAAGTAGCAGTTCTTTATTGTGGAACAAAAGGTTTGTTGAAAGAAGTACCTTTAACAAAAGTGCACGAATTTGAAGTGAAATTTTTGGAAATACTCGAGCTTAAACACAAAGAAGATGTACTCGAAGTGCTTAAAAGTGGAGTAATTAACGACGAAGTTTCTGCGCTAATCGAACAAGTTGCAGCACAAATCGTACTAAGTTTATAAGGTTCATAAAGTTATAAGGTTCATAAAGTTATAAGGTTCATAAAGTTATAAAGTTCATAAAGTATCTTCATATTAGCACATCATCTTATCATTACATCAGTAAATGGCTTCATTAAAAGAAATAAAAACCAGAATACAATCGGTAAAATCAACGCAGAAGATAACATCGGCAATGAAGATGGTTTCGTCGGCAAAACTGCGTAAAGCGGAGCGGGCGGTGAATGGTTTTTTGCCGTATAAAAATGGCATGAATGATATCCTTCAAAATTATATGGGTAGTGAATTGGATATGTCATCTGTTTATACCCAAATACGTGATGTGAAGCGTGTAGCAGTGCTGGTTTTTGCCTCAAACTCTTCGTTATGTGGTAGTTATAATGCTAATCTGATTAAACGATTGCAACAATCTATAGCTACACACCGTGATGTGCGCAAAGAAGATGTGGTGGTTTTCCCCGTTGGCAAAAAAGTGGCTCAAGCTTGTAAAAAAGCTGAGCTGAATATCTATGGCGAATATGAACAGATTGCCAGTGTTCCACATTTTGATGAGGTAAGTGAGTTGGCTAACACCATTATGGAACTATTTGTAAATGGTGAGATTGATAGAGTGAAAATGATTTACTTTCATTACGAAAGCAAAGGTTCACAAAAATTGATGGCCGAAACTTTTTTACCAATTACTTTGATATCGGAAAAAAAAGGCTTGAATTCAGATTATATTGTGGAGCCATCGAGTGAGGAAGTAGTATCGGAATTGATTCCCATGGTGTTGCGGTTAAAGGTTTTTGCAGCTGCCTTAGAAGCTTCGGCATCCGAACATGCTGCCCGCACAATGGCCATGCAAATGGCAACCGATAATGCCAACGATTTACTGCAGGAACTTTCGTTGCAATACAACAAATCCCGCCAACAATCCATTACCAACGAATTGTTGGATATTATTGGTGCATCGTTTAAATAGTCTTATTTCTTTCGAATTATGGTTAGCCCATCACGTAGTGGTAGCATTACTTTTTCAACTCTGTTGTCGGCAGCAATTAAGCTGTTGAAGTGTTGGATTTCGATGGTTTGTCGGTCGTTTTCGTCGGCAGTTTTTAGCACTTTACCATCCCATAAGGTATTATCGGCCAATATAAAACCACCTTTTTTGAGTTTTGGTAAAATGGCTTCGTAATAGGCTGTGTATTCACGTTTATCGGCATCGATAAATACTAAATCGAAAGTGCAATCGAGCATTTCAATTACTTTTAGTGCTTCGCCTATATGGAGTTTGATTTTAAGCCCATGCTCCACGCTGTCAAAATTTGACTGAATAAAATCTTCTAATTCGTCATCGCATTCAATGGTGTGCAAAATACCATCGCCGGGCAATGCTTCGGCCATGCAAAGTGCTGAATAGCCTGTAAATGTGCCTAATTCTAAAATACATTTCGGTTGTATCATATTGCAAAACATAGCCAAAACTCGTCCTTGCAAATGCCCTGAAAGCATACGCGGATTAATCATGCGCAGATGTGTAGCGCGATTTATTTTTGCTAAGTATTCGGGCTCTTTGTCGGTGTTGGCTAGTATGTAATCGTCCAGATTCATGTGTTATTTGTAAATGAGTGTGCTGAACTTGGTAGGGTCAAAAATCTCTTGCGCTATCTCCTGTAATTGTTCCGCGCTTATGGCATGAATCATTTCGCGAACCTTTTCCAATTCGTCGATCTTACCGTAGCGCAGAAAACTTTTACCG